>NZ_JAIUIQ010000018.1:0-137251 GCF_020165735.1 Mesorhizobium sp. B283B1A | reverse complement strand
GCCTACCGGCGCCCGCTTCAGATCGCACTTGAAATCTTTTCAAAATGTGGAGGAAACACAATGCGACGGCAATTTCTAACATCGACGACTGCGCTTGTCCTATTGCTCGGTGCGGGCAATGCCTACGCCGGGATGGACGAAGCAAAAGCCTTTCTGGACAAAGAGATAGGTCCACTTTCGACGCTCTCGCGCGCCGATCAGGAAGCCGAAATGCAGTGGTTTATCGACGCTGCCAAGCCGTTCGCCGGCATGGACATCAAGGTCGTCTCCGAAACTATCGCCACGCACCAGTATGAATCGCAGGTGCTGGCGCCGGCCTTTACCGCCATCACCGGCATCAAGATCACGCATGACGTCATCCAGGAAGGCGACGTCGTCGAGAAGATCCAGACCCAGATGCAGACCGGCCAGAACCTCTATGACGGCTGGGTCAACGATTCCGACCTGATCGGCACCCACTGGCGCTACCAGCAGGTGCGCAATTTGACCGACTGGATGGCGGGTGAGGGCAAGGATGTCACCAACCCGAACCTCGACCTGAAGGACTTTATCGGCACATCGTTCACGACTGCGCCCGATAAGAAGCTCTATCAGCTTCCCGACCAGCAGTTCGCGAACCTCTACTGGTTCCGCTACGATTGGTTCAACGACGAAAAGAACAAGGCCGACTTCAAGGCCAACTACGGCTACGACCTCGGCGTGCCGGTCAACTGGTCGGCCTATGAAGACATCGCCGCGTTCTTCACCGGCCGCGAGATCGACGGCAAGAAGGTCTATGGCCACATGGACTACGGCAAGAAGGACCCGTCGCTCGGCTGGCGGTTCACCGACGCCTGGCTGTCGATGGCCGGTAATGGCGACAAGGGCATCCCGAACGGCCTGCCAGTCGACGAATGGGGCATCAAGGTCGACGAGAATTCGCGCCCGGTCGGTTCCTGCACGGCGCGCGGCGGCGACACCAATGGTCCGGCCGCCGTCTACTCGATCCAGAAATATCTCGACTGGCTGAAGGCCTACGCTCCGGCCGAAGCCCAGGGCATGACCTTCTCTGAATCGGGACCGGTCCCGGCGCAGGGCGCGGTTGCGCAGCAGATCTTCTGGTACACCGCCTTCACCGCTTCGATGGTCGATGCCGGCGCCAAGGCGGTGCTGAACGACGACGGCACGCCGAAGTGGCGCATGGCGCCGTCGCCGCATGGCGTCTACTGGAAGGACGGCATGAAGCTCGGCTATCAGGACGTCGGTTCCTGGACGCTGATGAAGTCGACGCCGACCGACCGCGCCAAGGCCGCCTGGCTGTACGCGCAGTTCGTCACCTCGAAGACCGTCGACGTGAAGAAGAGCCATGTCGGCCTGACCTTCATCCGCGAGAGCACGATCCACGACAAGAGCTTCACCGAACGCGCACCCAAGCTCGGCGGTCTGATCGAGTTCTACCGTTCGCCGGCCCGTGTCCAGTGGTCGCCGACCGGCACCAACGTGCCCGACTATCCGAAGCTGGCGCAGCTCTGGTGGCAGGCGATCGGCGACGCGTCGTCCGGCGCCAAGACGGCGCAGGAAGCGATGGACTCGCTTTGCGGCGAGCAGGAAAAGGTCATGAGCCGCATCGAGAAGTCGGGCGTCCAGGGCGATATCGGCCCGAAGATGGCCGAAGAGCATGATCTCGCCTACTGGAATGCCGACGCGGTCAAGAAGGGCAATCTCGCGCCTCAGCTGAAGATCGAGAACGAGAAGGAAAAGCCGATCACCATCAACTACGATGAGCTGGTGAAGAGCTGGCAGAAGTAAGAACACCATCTAGGCCCGGGCCGGAGGTAACATCTCCGGCCCATTTGCGTTCAGGGGGAGACGATGCACTCGCAGAATATTGACGAGATTGTCAGGTCTTTTGGGCATTTGTTGAATCCGCAGAGTCGTGCCCGTGACCGAGCATCGGCCTGCACCATTGCAGATCGCCCCTTCGACCGATCTGAGGTGTTGGATAAATGGCAAAACGGACCCGAGGATACGCTTCCTGAAAATCCTCGATCCGTAGCTTATCTCGCCGCCTATGCGATGATCTTCGGCGAAGGCATCAATCCGGAGGGTGTTCCCACCGATGACGGTCGCTGGTTTCGCCCTGATCACTCAGTCATTCGGGCTTTCGTTCGCAGCCGCGATTTGATTTTGAACATCGATACCGAGCCAATGCTTCGGTTCACCGATGCTGCCTATGGCAGAATTGCAACAGCGCTGAATACGCTGCTGCCCAGGAGTATATAAGCCATGCCCGGCCTCGTCCTAGCTATCGATCAAGGTACCACATCGACCCGTGCGATCCTGTTCGACGGCCAGATGAAAGTCGTCAGTTCAGGGCAGAAGGAATTCACTCAGCACTATCCGGCCTCCGGCTGGGTTGAACACGATCCCGAGGAGATCTGGAGCAGTGTCGTGGCGACGGTTAAGGCCGCGCTGAAAAAGGCCGGGCGCGCCGCTTCGGATGTCGCGGCCATCGGCATCACCAACCAGCGAGAGACCGTCGTCATCTGGGACAGGGCGACGGGCAAGCCGATCCACAATGCGATCGTGTGGCAGGACCGGCGCACCGCGCCGCTCTGCCACAAGCTCAAGAAGCAGGGGCTGGAGAAGAAATTCACCCGCAAGACCGGCCTGCTGCTCGATCCTTATTTCTCGGGCACCAAGATCTCCTGGATGCTCGACAAGGTGAAAGGGGCGAGGCGACGCGCGGAGAAGGGCGAGTTGCTGGCCGGCACCATCGACAGTTTCCTGATCTGGCGGCTGACCGGCGGCAAGGTCCATGCCACCGATGCCACCAACGCCTCGCGCACGCTGGTCTACAACATCGCCGAGAATGTCTGGGACGAGGAACTGCTTTCGATCCTGCGCATCCCCGCCGCGATGCTGCCTGAGGTGAAGGATTGCGCCGACGATTACGGCGCCACCGAGAAGGGTCTGTTCGGCGCCGAGATAAAGATCCTCGGCGTTGCTGGCGACCAGCACGCCGCGACCATCGGCCAGGCCTGCTTCGAGCCGGGCATGATGAAGTCGACCTATGGCACCGGCTGCTTCGCGCTGCTCAACACCGGCAGCGACCTGGTCCGTTCGAAGAACCGGCTGTTGACCACCATCGCCTACCGGCTGGACGGCAAGACGACCTATGCGCTGGAAGGCTCCATCTTCATTGCCGGTGCGGCCGTGCAATGGCTGCGTGACGGCATCAAGGTGATCGGCAAGGCCGAGCAGAGCGGCAAATTGGCGGCTGAGGCCGATCCCTCGCAAAACGTCTATCTGGTGCCGGCCTTCGTCGGGCTCGGCGCGCCGCACTGGGACGCCGAAGCGCGCGGCGCCATCTTCGGCCTGACCCGCAATTCCGGTCCGGCGGAGTTTGCGCGGGCCGCACTTGAATCGGTTGCCTATCAGACGCGCGACCTGCTCGACGCCATGCGCAAGGACTGGAAGGCGACCTCGGCCAAAACGGTGCTCAGGGTCGATGGCGGCATGGTGGCGTCGGACTGGGCCATGCAGCGCCTGGCCGACATCCTCGATGCGCCGGTCGACCGCCCGACCATTCTGGAGACGACGGCGTTGGGGGCGGCCTGGCTCGCCGGCTCGAAGGCGGGCGTGTGGCCGGATGCCAAGAAGTTTGCGAAAAGATGGGCGCTCGAGCGGCGCTTCCAGCCGGATATGGATAGCTCCATACGCTCGGCCAAACTCGCAGGCTGGCGCGACGCTGTGCGCAGGACGCTGAGTGTGCCATAACCGATTGTCTAATGGGGCGAGGGGAAATGAAGCCAGACTGGTATCCTGCTTGGCGCGACGAGGCTATCGAACAACTGAATGCCAAGAATGACCGCTTGGAGAAAGACTTCCAGCTCGGCCACTGGTCTCGCTACGATTATGACATAGAGACCAGAAGGCTTTTGTTTTCCAAAGGCGACGAAATCAAAGTGACCGCGGAGGTCCAGATTGCCGGTTCCACGAGCATTAAATCACAGAGTTGGCTCTGGGCCTGGGCAAATTCAAATTGGCCTGACGACGTTATGGTCGACGCAAAGCTGGTTCGATCCTTCGGCGAGACAAACAGCATCGATGAACTGGCCCAGTCTTACGTGACGGATGTGGATGACGAGCTGGAAGTGCTTGGTTGGGAACTGAGCGCCGTGGCGGTTCGGATTTGCGACGCCCTTGGAGCATATCGCTCACCTTCCAGGGAGGGCGATGCACGTTTTTACATCATCAAGGCCATCAGTTGGGCCGGCTGATGCCGGCTCGCCATACTCACTGAAAGAGAAGACCCGCGCCAGGTTCTGGCACGGGCCTGCTCGGCAGCTGCTTGCACTCGCTCACAATCAATACGGCGAACGGCACTCCTGGCGCGGACCGTTGTAGGGCTGGAAGGTGTTGTCCGAAGCCCGGTAGCTCTTGTAGCGGTCATAGCACCACTGGACGTGCGCATTGCCTCGATAGACGCGGTTGTTCTCGCTGTTGGCGATCGCGCCGGTGATCAGCGCTCCGGTGGCAAAGGCCGCGAGCGGGAACCAGTAGTCGCCGTGACGGCGATAGCCGCGACGGTATTCGCGATAGCCGCGATGGCCATTCCAATACATGCCGCCGTTGCGGCTGAAGCTGCGGTTGCGCGAGAAATTGCGGTCAAAGGAGCGGTTTCTCCTCCACTCGCGGTACTGCACTGTCTGCACATCAGGCGTTACGGTCTGGGATAGGGGTACATAGGCAGTTGCAGCGTTGACCGGCACCACTTCCGCCGCAACAAATGTGGCCGAAAGGGTAGCTGCAACCACGCCGGATAGGATTCTGTTCATCGGTCTTCTCCTCGAAGGATTGGCGGACGTCCCTGTAGGCCGAAAACGGTCGGCGCAGGGGATTTGTTCCCCCGCATCGGCTGTCGCCGACGGGCAGAGGCCAGGAGCGACCTTAGGGTGCCGCAATTGCCAGCGCTGGACAGGTTCACGGGCCCGCTTTTTCCGGTTGACCGGCCGAAGCACTCTCCCTATGTTCCGCGCAATTTCGAGGGCGGCCTTTTCGAGCCCGCGGGAGCGCGTAGCTCAGCCGGTAGAGCAACTGACTTTTAATCAGTAGGTCATGGGTTCGAATCCCATCGCGCTCACCATTGCCTCAAGATCCATTCTGGATGTCGGTGCAGTTCACATCCGACTTGGGTGAAGCGCGTCTTATGCCGAAGCGGCCTATACGAAGTGCCGCATGAACTGCCGCTCAGTTATCCCGCGAGAAATGCACGCCGAGAACCGTGGCTTTCTTTGCCAGCAGGCCCTCCAGGTCGGCGTCCGATCGCTTGGTGCCGGTGCGCTCGCGCAATAGGGCGATCGCTGCCTTCATCGACAACGAGGCATCCTCTCGGTGACTGCCCAGAATGGCATCCACCGCGCCGGCGACATCCGTGGTCTCTGCTGGTGCGCGCATGGCCTGATCCTTTCGATCCAGGTCGGCCTCGGTGCCGCCGACAGATTCCCTGGCGCCGCGGTCGAAAACCACCGCCAATCCGTTCTTGACGGCAAGGGCGGCGACCATGTCGTCGAGTTCGTGGGCCGAAATCCCGGGTTTCAGGACGCGATGGACCGCCCTGGCGGCCTGGTCCGTCGAGACGTAGCCGAAGCGCCGCTTCCTCGCCTCGACATATTGCTCAATGATCATTGCCACGCGTCGGGCGGCAATATCGTCGGATCGCTGCAACGCAACCTCCTTGTGCTGTCGTGACCGCGACATGCAGGAGACAAGGGTACCGAATGTAGAGCGGGCAGGGCGAAGATCAATCGTCGCACCCTTCCTTGACTGGGGATTTGGGGAACGATCCCGCAGCTGATGCATTTTGCTTCATGACCAGCTCATTGAGGGAACGCCGGGCCATGAAGATTGCCCATGTCGCGCCGCTTTACGAATCCGTGCCGCCGAGACTCTATGGCGGCACCGAGCGCATCATCTCCTACCTTACCGAAGCGCTCGTCGAGCTTGGCCACGACGTGACGTTGTTCGCCAGCGGCGACACGAAGACCTCCGCCAGGCTAGTGCCGTGCCGCGAGCGGGCGCTTCGTCTCGACCCCCGCCCGTTGAAATCGGAGATCGCGGCGCATCTGTCGATGCTCGACGAGGTGAGGAAACGGGCCGACGATTTTGACGTCATCCATTTCCATCTCAGCCACTTCCTGCATTTCCCGTTTTTTCGCGATATGGCGCAACGCACGGTGACGACGCCGCATGGCAGGCTGGATTACGCGGACCTCGCACAAGCCTATGACCGGTTCCCGCGGTTTCCAATGATTTCGATATCCCGCAGCCAGCGGGCGCGGTTCGCATCGGCGAACTGGCTGGCGACGATCCACCATGGACTGCCGCTCAAGCTCTATGAGCCTGACTTCGAGGCAGGTTCGGATGGCGCCTATCTTGCTTTTCTCGGCAGGATGTCGCGCGACAAGCGGCCGGACCGGGCGATCGAGATTGCCCGCCGCACCGGCCTGAAACTCAAGCTCGCGGCCAAGATCGGTGATGGCGATCGCGCCTATTTCGAGGAAGTCGTCCAGCCGATGATCGATGGCGACCGGGTCGAATATGTCGGCGAGATCAGCGAGGACCAGAAGAGCCGGTTTCTCGGCAACGCCGCCGCCTTGCTGTTCCCCATCGACTGGCCGGAGCCGTTCGGCCTTGCCGTGGTCGAGGCCATGGCTTGCGGAACACCGGTCATGGCGTGGAGCTGCGGCGCCATGCCCGAGATCGTCGATCACGGCGTGACCGGTTTCGTCGTCGAGACCATCGAAGATGCCGTCGCCACGATGCCGGCTCTCCTGCAACTCGACAGGCGACGAATAAGGGGGGGCTTCGAAAAGCGGTTTTCAGCCGACAGGATGGCAGGCGACTATGTCGCGGCGTACTCCCGGCTGACTGGCAGCCACGAGGGCAGCCATGAGGAAATCAGGGCCTCATAGAGCGCTTCACCCGCTCGAAAAACCAGCACGGGACAATCTTCTTGACCATCACCCAACTCGACGAGCGCAAGCTTGATCCGGCAATAGCGCTGGCATCCCTGGACGAGACCGCGCCAAGGGAACCGCACCGGCTTTTCGCGCTCAAGCATGGCGACTCCTTCGCCGTCGCCGATGCCTATGGCGACATACGCGGTGTCGGCGACGGCTTCTTCCGCGACGACACGCGCGTGCTTTCTGAATTCCGGCTGACCGTCGGCGGGCGGTCGACGTCCTTGCTCGGCGCATCGCTCAGCCAGGACAACGTGCTGTTCACCACCAATCTGACCAACCTGCCGATCGAGAGCATCGGCGGCCGCCCCATTCCGCAAGGCGCGATCCACATCGAGCGCGTCAGGCTGATTTGGCAGGACCGGCTTTACGAACGCCTGACGCTTTCCAACTACAGCCAGGAACATTCGAGCCTCCGGCTTTCGCTGCGCTTTGCCGCGGATTTCCGCGACATGTTCGAAGTGCGCGGCTCGACGCGGCCCAAACGCGGCACCGCGCGCACAGCCGAAATCGGCAAGAACACGGTGATGCTTCGCTACGAGGGCCTGGACAAGGTGGAGCGCACGTCGGCGATCTCGTTTTCGCAAGTGCCGGACGAATTGACCGCGGAGCAGGCGGACTTCTTCATCGCCGTCACCAAGCGCAGCCGCAAGACGCTCTATGTCGAGGTCGGCACCGAGATCGCGGATGCTCCAGAACGCGAACGATTTCGTGCGGCCGCCGCTCGCGCGCGCTTTGGCATGCGGGCCAAGCGCCGCCACGGTGCAACGCTGCACAGCTCGGGCCGCGTGTTCAACGACTGGATCGAGCGGGCACGCGCCGACGTGGCGCTGCTGACCACGGAACTGGCGACAGGTCCCTATCCCTACGCCGGCATCCCGTGGTTCTCGACGGCCTTCGGCAGGGACGGGGTGATCTCGGCCCTGCAAATGCTCTGGCTCAATCCCGGCCTGGCGCGGGGCGTGCTGGCTTTTCTGGCGCAGCACCAGGCGACCGAAACCTCACCCTTCAGCGACTCCCAGCCCGGCAAGATCATGCACGAGACACGCAAGGGCGAGATGACGGCGCTCAGCGAACTGCCGTTCGGCCGTTACTATGGGGGTGTCGACACGACCCCGCTTTATGTCCATCTCGCCTGCGCCTATGCCGACCGCACCGGCGACACGAAGTTCATCGACGGCCTGTGGCCATCGCTGTGTGCCGCCGCCGAATGGATCGAGGCGGCGAGCCAGCCGACGGGATTCCTGACCTACCAGCGCGCCGCGGAATCGGGCCTAGCCAACCAGGGATGGAAGGACAGTTTTGATTCCGTCTTTCACGCCGACGGCCGCATCCCGAAAGGCCCGATCGCACTGGTCGAGGTGCAAGGCTACGTCTTTGCAGCGTTCCAGGGATTGGCGAAACTGGCTCGGCTGCGGGACGAAACCGAAAAGGCCGAAGCCTGGGAGAAGCGCGCCGAAGAAATCCGCCAACGGGTCGAAAGCCAGTTCTGGATCGAGGAACTCGGCTACTATGCGCTTGCCCTGGACGGCGACGGTGAACCTTGCAAGGTGCGCACCTCCAATGCCGGCCATCTGCTTTATGTCGGCCTTCCCGACCCGGATCGCGCGCGCATCGTCGCCGACCAGTTGCTGTCGGCCTCATTCTCCTCCGGCTGGGGCCTGCGGACGCTGGCGGACGACGCCATCTTCTTCAATCCGATGTCCTACCACAACGGTTCCATCTGGCCGCACGACACCGCGATCTGCGCTGCCGGACTGGCGCGGTACGGCATCAGGGACAATGTGGTGCGGCTGATGAGCGGAACGTTCGAATCCGCTGTTCATTTCAACATGCGCCTGCCCGAACTGTTCTGCGGCTTCACCCGCGCACCGGGCGAGGCGCCCATCGCCTATCCGGTTGCCTGCTTGCCGCAGGCCTGGTCGGCCGGCTCCGCCTTCATGCTCATGCAGGCGTGCCTGGGTCTTCAGATCGACGGCTGGACCGGCGAAATTCAGGTGACGAGACCGCGCCTGCCGATCGGCATCGACAATCTGGTGGTCCGCCATCTGGCGGTGGCGGGCGCCTCTGTCGACCTCACATTTCAACGGGTTGGCGACCGCGTCGGCGCCTTTCTGGCCGATCGCCATGAGGGGCTAGTGCCGCTCGTGGTCAGGAGCTGAAAAATCGGAACCATCGCGCGGGGTGAGCGTTTGACCATCACGCGGGTTGCCGGGATGGCGACCCGCCGCACTATCTCATTGAAGGGTAAGTCGATTTCAATGCCTGACAACAGTTCGTACCTGGTCGTTCCTTCGTCCGTATTGTGGCTCCTCGGTTTTGCAGTTGTCAGTATCTCGATCCTCATCATCGCGACGATGGTTCTGCGGGCACGCCGATTGAGGAGCGGCACGCACGCTGCTGGGGCAACCGAGCCCACTGGCAGCCTGTTGCCGGAATTCGAGAAGAATGGGCAATCCGCGGCCGCTTCGCTCGTCCAATGGTCGCCGGAAACGCTACGTCACATCTTGGCAAAGGAACTTCCGGACGCCCAGGTGATCGTGGTTTCAAATCGTGAGCCGTATATCCACAACCGCAAGGGCGACGACATCCAACTGGTCGTACCCGCCAGTGGCCTTGTCTCCGCCTTGGAACCGATCACCCGCGCCTGCGCGGGCACGTGGATCGCCTATGGAGGCGGTTCGGCCGATGCGCTGGTGGTCGACGAAAATGACCGGGTGGAGGTGCCGCCCGAAAATCCTTCCTACACGTTGCGGCGTGTCTGGCTGAGCGAAGAAGAACAGCAGGGTTATTATCTCGGCTTTGCCAATGAAGGCCTCTGGCCGTTGTGCCATATTGCCTTCACCCGGCCGATATTCCGCACCTCCGATTGGGAGACCTACGAGGCGGTCAACCGCAAATTCGCCGACACCGTCGTGGCGGAAGCCCGCAACGAGCAGCCGATCGTGCTGGTCCAGGACTACCATTTCGCGTTGCTGCCGCGGATGATCCGGGAGCGCCTTCCGGAAGCCACCATCATCACCTTCTGGCACATCCCATGGCCGAATTCGGAGGTGTTCAGCATCTGCCCGTGGCGCGAGAAGATTCTCGAGGGCCTGCTCGGCAGCTCGATTGTCGGCTTTCATACCCAGTTTCATTGTAACAACTTTATTGAGAGCGTTGACCGTTTCCTGGAAAGCAGAATCGAGCGCGAGGATTCGGCCATCTCCTATGGCGGCCAGATCAGCCTGGTTCACGCCTATCCGATCTCAATCGAATGGCCGCCGGCGCAACTGGGCAAACTGCCTGACGTGGCGCAATGCCGCCGGCGCATTCGCGAGAGATTCGGCCTGGCCGACAATGTCAGGCTGTGCGTGGGCGTTGAACGTCTCGACTACACCAAGGGCATCCTCGATCGCTTCGACGCACTCGATGAGCTCCTGAAGCTCCATCCGGAATGGATCGGTAAGGTGGCGTTACTGCAGATCGCAGCGCCCAGCCGCGGCACGTTGCCCGCCTATCAACAATTGTATGAGGAGTGCCTGCATCGTGCCGATGATATCAACCAGCGCTATGGGCGCGAAGGCTACACACCCGTCCTGATGGTGACGGAGCATTACTCGCAGGTGCAGGTCTACGAGATCTACCGCGCCGCCGATGTCTGCATGGTCACAAGCCTGCATGACGGCATGAACCTGGTCGCCAAGGAGTTTGTCGCGGCGCGCGACGACGAACAGGGCGTCCTGCTGCTCAGCATGTTCGCCGGCGCTTCCAAGGAGCTGCTCGAGGCGCTTATCGTCAACCCCTATGACGCGGCGACGATGGGCGACGCCTTGCTGCAGGCCCTGACCATGTCGCAGGAGGAGCAGCGCCAACGCATGCAGCGCATGCGCGAGATCGTTCGCGACAACAATGTCTATCGATGGGCGGGCAGCATGCTCCTCGATGCAGCGCGCCTGCGCAAGCGCGTTGCGGTCGATCGTGCCGTCGGCGCGGCTCCCGCGGCGCCTGGCAACGTGATATCGTTGCTCGATCGCAAACGGGTGGCGGCGCTGTGATGCCGGTATCGCCAAACCTGCCGGCACCGGCTCTTCCGCAAGGGCCATGGGCCCTGTTCCTGGATATCGACGGCACGCTTCTCGAACATGCCGCGCATCCCGACGCGGTGGTCGTCGGCGACGAGCTACGCGCGCTGCTGGCAAGCCTCGAAGCTCGATTGGATGGAGCGTTGGCGTTTATCACGGGTCGATCGATCGCCGCCGTCGACAATCTCTTCCAGCCGCTCAGATTGCGCGCCGCCGGTCTCTATGGCCTCGAACACAGGCTGGCGCGGGACGGCCCGGTCGAGGCCGCCGGCGAGCCGGCCGACATAGCCGCACTTGCCCAGGAAATCGAGGCCGAACTGGACAACGCTGATGTCTATATCGAGCGCAAGGGGCCGATCCTGGCCATTCACACGCGCGCGGCGCCGCATTTGCTGCGGCGCGCGACACAGTTGGTCGAACAGGCGCTGGGCAGGCTGCCCGCGGGATATAGGGTGCTTGCCGGCAATGCCGGGGTCGAACTGATGCCGCTGGAGGCGGCGAAGGGAGCGGCTATAAGGCGCTTCATGGAAGAGCCGGCTTTCAGCGGACGGCGCCCGGTATTCCTTGGCGACGACACTTCAGATGAAAACGGCTTCGAAGTCGTCAATGAAATGGACGGCGTCTCGGTGCGCATCAAACCACGCGGACCGACCGCCGCGCGCCATACGCTAGCCGGTGTCGAGGAGGCGCTGGTCTGGCTCGATGCCGCGAACCACAGCAATGCGGAGAAATCGGCCGGTCTGGTCGCGACATGAAAATCGGAGGAGCCGGCAATGACCCAATTCACCAGCCTCATCCGCGAGATCATGCCCAGCTGGCTACGCCGGCGCTCGCGCCGGAACGCGCAAGAGAGCGAGCCAGGCTTCGATCCGTCGCGCCCGGAGGATGCCGACATGGTCTGGCGCGGCATCGTCGAAAAGGATCTCTTTGGAGCCAACACTCCGGACTATGCGGAAACCCTGGAGAAAGAAACCAATCGCCACTGACGGTCGGTTAGTTCTCGAAGAGCAGTGAAACATTGCCGCCGGCATGGCGTTCGAGCCGGCCGGCGAGATCGAGTTCCAGCAGCACCATGAAAACCTGGGCCGGATGCAGGCCGGTATGGCGGATGATCTCGTCGACCGGCACCGGAGTCGGTCCCAGTGCCTGGATCACCTTGGAACGGTCGCTCTCGCCGGGCGGCGGTGTGGCCGAAAAGTCGGGCGGGTCTTCGAACGGCGGCATCTCGGGCGCCCGCATGCCGGTCAGCGGCGCGATCGCCCTGGAAATGTCCGACGCCTCGGTGACCAGCGTGGCGCCGTCCTTGAGCAAGCCGTTGGTGCCGGCCGCGCGAGGGTCAAGTGGCGACCCCGGCACCGCGAAAACCAGCCGCCCCATCTCGCCGGCAAGCCTGGCGCTGATCAGGGAACCCGAGCGCTGCGCCGCCTCGATCACCGCCAGCCCGAGGGCAGCACCCGCGACGAGGCGGTTGCGGCGCGGGAAATCCTGGGCGCGCGGCTGCCAGCCGAACGGCATTTCCGAGATGACGGCTCCACGCTCGGCGATTTCGTCGCACAGGCCGGCATTTTCAGGCGGGTAGGGCAGGTCGAGGCCTCCCGCCAGGACACCGATCGTGCCGGTCGCAAGACTGCCTTGGTGCGCCGCGGTGTCGATGCCGCGCGCCAGGCCGGAGACGATCGCATAGCCGTCGCGGCCAAGATCGGCAGCCAGCATGCGTGCCATCTTGATGCCGGCGAGCGATGCGTTGCGGGCGCCGACGATGGCGATCCCCGGCAGCCGGAACACGCTGGCATTGCCCTTGACCGCCAGCAGCGGCGGCGGGTGGTCCATGCCGCGCAGCAGCGGCGGATAGTCTGCTTCGCCAATGCCGACGAAGCGGGCACCGGCCCGCCGGGCTGCCTCCATCTCGGCTTCTGCTTCGGCAATCGAAGGAATGCGGGCGATCCGATTGGCGCCGCCCGAAATCATCAGTTCCGGCAGCACTTCCAGCGCGACCTCGGCCGAACCGAAGCGGTTGATCAGGTCGCGGAAGGAGGCAGGGCCGACATTCTGGGTGCGGATCAGCCGCAGCCAGCTCAGCCGCTGCCGGTCGCTGAGGCGCGGCCCGGCGGCCGGCCCACTCACCGCGGTGGCGTGCTCGCTCACCCCTTGGCTCCGATCTTGCCCTCGGTTCCGGCAAGCAGGCGCGAAATGTTTTCCCGGTGCTTGATGAAGACGATGATGCTCATCACGACGAACAGCAGCGCAACCTGCGGCGTGCTTAGGACATAAAGCGCAATCGGCACGACGACGGCCGCCGTCAATGCGGCAAGCGAGGAGAAGCGGAGCAGCAAAGCCATCACCAGCCAGACGACGGCGAAGATCAACGCCACCTGCCAGGCAAGGCCGATCAGCACGCCCAGATAGGTAGCGACACCCTTGCCGCCCTTGAAACCCAGCCAGGCTGGGAAGAGATGGCCGAGAAAGGCGCCGAAACCAGCCCAGACTGCGGTTTCAGGCGCGAAGTGGGCTGCTATCAGCACGGCGGCCGTGCCTTTCAGCGCATCGAGCAGCAATGTCGCGGCGGCAAGTCCCTTGTTGCCTGTGCGCAGGACATTGGTAGCGCCGATATTGCCCGACCCGATCTTGCGTACGTCGCCGAGGCCGGCGGCGCGTGTCAGCAACAGGCCGAAGGGGATCGAACCCAAGAGATAGCCGAACACCAACGCCAAGATTGGATCGTAAGTCATTGTTTCCCCCGCAACTTCGCTTAGCCGGCTGGGTCGGCGCGATGCGCCGCGGCTGGCTCAGATCGAGAACACTGTGCGGCCCGCGACCAGCGTTTGCAAGACCTTGCCCTGCAGGCGCGCGCCTTCGAAACAGGTGTTTTTCGAGCGCGAACGAATGCCGTCCTCGCTGACGATCCACGGCTCGTCGAGGTCGACCAGCACGAGATCGGCCATTGCGCCCGGCTTCAGCGTGCCGCCGGACAACCCGAACAGCCTTGCCGGCGCGGTGGAGAGCGTCTCGATCAGCCGCGGCAATGGCACGTCGCCATTGTGATAGAGCCGCAAGGCCGCGCCGAGCAATGTCTCCAGCCCGATGGCGCCGGCCGCAGCGTCGGCGAAGGGCAGGCGCTTGGTGTCGACATCCTGCGGATCGTGCGAGGAGACGATGATGTCGACCGTGCCATCCCTGACCGCCTCGATCATCGCCAGCCGGTCGTCCTCGGCGCGCAACGGCGGCGTCAGGCGGAAGAAGGTGCGGTATTCGCCGACGTCGTTTTCATTGAGCGACAGATTGTGGATCGACACGCCCGACGTCACATCGGCGCCATCGGCCTTCGCCCGGGTCACGGCTGCCGCTGCCATCGCTGTCGAGATCTTCGCCGCGTGGTAGGAACCGCGCGTCAGGCGCGCCAGGGCAAGATCGCGCTCGAGCGGAATGGACTCGGCTTCACGCGGTATGCCGGAAAGGCCAAGCCAGCTCGCGTAGAGGCCCTCGTTCATCACGCCGGCCGAAGCGAGGTCGGCATCCTGCGTCTCATGCACGATGGTGGCCCCGAAATCGCGCGCGTAAGTCAGCGCGCGGCGCATCACCAGCGCGCTTGATATGGTGTGGCGGCCGTCGGTGAAAGCGACGGCGCCGGCCTCGCGCAACAGCCCGAATTCGGTCATCTCGCGGCCATCGAGGCCTTTGGTGATCGCCGCCGCTGGGAAGATGTTGACGACGGCCGTGTCCTTGGCGGTGCGCAGCACGAACTCGACCAGCGCAACATTGTCGATCACCGGGTCGGTGTCGGGCATCATGACGACGGAGGTGACGCCGCCGGCCGCCGCGGCGAGGCTTGCCGAAGCGATGGTTTCGCGATGCTCGCCGCCCGGCTCGCCGATGAAGACGCGGCCGTCGATAAGGCCTGGAATGATCGTCTTGCCGGCGCAGTCGACAACGGTAGCGCCCTCGGGGATGCCCTGGTTCAGCGCCGCCTTGCCGGCGGCGGCGATCCTGCGGCCATCGACGATGACGGAGCCGATCTCGTCGATGCCGCGCGAGGGGTCGACGATGCGGGCGCGTTCAAAGACGGACGTGGTCATGCGCCGCGCCCCTCTTGATTACGCCCTTCTTGATTGCGGCGGGGGTCGAGCAGCGCTTCCATCACCGCCATGCGTACGGCGACGCCCATCTCCACCTGTTCCTGGATGACGCTTTGCGGACCATCGGCGATTTCCGAGGCGATCTCGACGCCACGATTCATCGGCCCGGGATGCATGACCAACGCATCGTCCTTGGCCGCCTTCAGCTTTTCGGCGTCGAGCCCGAAATAGCGGAAATATTCGCGCACCGAGGGCACGAAGGCGCCTTCCATCCGTTCGCGCTGCAAGCGCAGCATCATCACCACGTCGGCATCCTTCAAGCCTTCCGCCATGGAGCGGGTGACGATGACGCCCATCTTGTCGATGCCGGAAGGCAGCAGCGTCGAAGGCGCGACGACCCGCACCTGCGCGCCGAGCGCGTTGAGCAGCATGATGTTGGAGCGCGCCACGCGCGAATGCAGGATGTCGCCGCAGATCGCCACGATCAGCTTCGACAGCGGGCCCTTGGCGCGGCGGATGGTCAGCGCGTCGAGCAGCGCCTGTGTCGGATGCTCATGCGCGCCGTCGCCGGCATTGACCACCGAGCAGCCGACCTTCTGCGCCAGAAGGGCAGCGGCGCCCGCCGACTGGTGGCGGATGATCAATATATCGGGCCGCATGGCGTTCAGCGTCATCGCCGTGTCGATGAGCGTCTCGCCCTTCTTCACCGAGGAGCTTGCCACCGACATGTTCATGACATCGGCACCCAACCGTTTTCCGGCCAGTTCGAACGACGACTGCGTCCGGGTCGAGGCCTCGTAGAAGAGGTTGATCTGGGTGCGGCCGCGCAGCGTCGAGGTCTTTTTCTCGGATTGCCTGGAGATCGCGACCGCGCGATCCGCCCGGTCGAGCAAAAGCTCGATGTCGGCGGGCGAAAGGTCGCTGATGCCCAGAAGATGGCGGTGAGGGTAGAGTGGCAGGGACGAAGCGTCGGTCATCTCAAGGGGCTGCTATAGGGTGCGGATTTTGCGCCCGCAAGCGCCAGCTTTCGATTGAAGCCTTTCTCCCCGGTATTTTCGTCGCGCGGGTTGCACGGCTTGGCTATATCTAGCCGACAGCCTCGGATTCGTGGCTTTTCGACGATATGGGCCTTTCTGCCGAAAGAAGGATTGGCTACCGAAAAAAGGATTGGGCGTGACCGACGACGTAACGAACCAGCCGCCGCCGCTTGCGGGCGGCAACGCCTGGCGAGGCGATCCGTTGCTGATCCAGCTTGCCGAGCGCTTTTCCGATCCGGTCCGCAAGGATTTGGATGGGCTGGGCCGTTTCGTCCTGACACAGGAGGCACAGGAACTGGCGCGCCTCGCCAATGTCGAGACGCCGAAGCTCAGGACGCATGACCGCCAGGGACGGCGCATCGATCTTGTCGAGTTCCATCCGGCCTACCATGCCCTCATGCGCCGCTCGGTGGCAAACGGGCTGCACTCCTCGGTCTGGGAAAATGGCGATGCCGAGATCGGCCGCCGCCATCAGGTGCGTGCCGCGCGTTTTTACCTGACCGCCGAACTCGAAACCGGGCACCTTTGCCCCATCACCATGACCAGCGCTTCGCTGGCGGCCCTGATGGCCAGTCCAAAGCTGTTCCGCGAATGGGCGCCGCGGGTGACGACGCGCAAATACGACCAGAGCCAGAAGCCGCCGGTCGAGAAGACCGGGCTGACGCTCGGCATGGGCATGACCGAGAAACAGGGCGGCACCGATGTGCGCGCCAATGTGACCAGGGCCGAGCGGGCCGGCAGCGGTTTTTATCGCCTGACCGGCCACAAATGGTTCATGTCGGCGCCGATGTCGGACGCCTTCCTGGTGCTGGCGCAGGCGGCGGAAGGCCTGTCCTGCTTCCTGGTGCCGCGCGTCCTCGGCGACGGGTCGGGCAACGGCTTCCGCTTCCAGCGGCTGAAGGACAAGCTCGGCAACCGCTCCAACGCGTCCTCCGAGGTGGAATTCGTCAACGCCATCGGCGAGATGGTCGGCGAGCCGGGCGCCGGCGTGAAGACGATCATGGACATGGTCACCTTGACGCGGCTCGACTGCGCGGTGGCATCGTCGGCGGTTATGCGGGCTGGCTTGGCAGAGGCGGTCCATCACGCACGTCATCGCCAGGTGTTCGGCTCACCCTTGATCGAGCAGCCGCTGATGCAGCGCGTGCTGGCCGACGTGGCGCTCGATGTCGCCGCCGCCACCGCGCTGTCGTTTCGGCTGGCGCGCTCCTTCGACGAGGCGGCGAGCGACCGCGGCGAGGCGGCATTCGCCCGCGCCATGACGCCTGTCGTCAAATACTGGGTCTGCAAGATCGCGCCGCCGCTGCTTTACGAGGCGGTGGAGTGCCTTGGCGGCAATGGCTATGTCGAGGAGGCGCCGCTCGCCCGCTATTACCGCGAGGCGCCGGTCAACGCGATCTGGGAAGGGTCGGGCAATGTCATGGCGCTCGACGTGCTGCGCGTGCTCGGCCGCGCGCCCGGCCTGTTCGAGGAAGTGCTGGCCGGCATCGACCGCGACCTCGGCGCAGGCGGGCGCGGCACGATCGGCGTGCTGAAGGCGGCCATGCAGGTCGCGTCGACCGACGAGGGATCGGCCCGGCTGCTCACGGAGCAACTGGCGCTGTCGGCCGCGGCGGCGGAACTGCGCCGGCTGGGGGCAGGGCGGATTGCCGATGCCTTCGTCGAGACGCGCCTGGCCGGCCAGTGGCGCAACACCTATGGCATGCTCGATGCGCGCCACGACGCGCGCATGATCATCGATACGCTCTATCCGCCGGTGAACTGAGCGGTAAGCGGCGCATCGCCGGGTCCGGGAGTGCCGATCGCGAGCCTGTGGACCGCCGTTAACCTTAACAAATGGTTTCCGTTGCGGCGACGGACGGCAAAGCCCACTGTCATTCCTGTCGAAGCAGGAATCATGATGCGACACGTATTGACCTCGTTTTTGTCCGTGCACTGGGCGATCGTTTTCGCCCTGCTCGCGCTGATCTGCATGGATGGGGACCGCGGTGTGGCGGCGGCTCTTGGCGTGCTCGGCGTGACGATCGAAAGTGCGCGCTTCGTCGACCTGAAGAACATCGTCGTGGTCGCGCCGCTGGCGACCGCATTGCTGGTCGTGTCGGTGCTGTTTTTCTGGGCCTTCGTCGATACGCTGATCAACGACGGGATCAGCCAGGGTGTCGACAGTGTGGTGCGCATCGCCTTCATCTCCGCGTCCGGTGTCCTGTCGATCATCCTGATCGGCGGCGCGGCGCAAGGCATCAACGGTCTGTTCATGGTAGTCGCCGTACAACTGGCGGCACTTCTGGCCTCCTATGTCGCAATGCTCGCCGAGCGGCGCTCGGCGGCCGTGTCGGACGACGCCGACTTCCGCGCCACGGCGCACAGCATGGCGAAGGCAGCGGCGCACAATTCGCTGCTCTCCCTGATATCGGGCCGCAACCAGACCGGGCCCAAAGGGAAGGGTGGTCGCTGATGCGCTACATCTTCGCATTGTGGGCGGGTCCGATGGCGCTGTTCTGGGGCTGGTTCTACCTGTCGCTCAATGACATGAATTTCGGCTATGTCATGCTCACCCGGCAGCTGCACGATTTCGTGTTTCAGCTCTATGGCCAGATGCTCGGCATCGATCCGGCAATCATCCCCGGCATGGTGGCAAAGGCCTGCATCTTCGACGGGTTTCTGCTGATGGCGATATGGGCGTTTCGCCGCCGCCGCGAAATCCTGGACTGGGTCAGGCGGCGCTGGACGGGTCCGGTTCCGTTCGATCGGATGCAGCGAGCGACTGAAGCCGGTCCAAAACTCCCTGCAGAATAAAGGCGGCCGCCGCCGAATCGATCTTGCCGGCGCGTTTGGCGCGCGAGAAATCCATCTCGATCAATGTCCTTTCGGCCGCGACCGTCGACAGCCTCTCATCCCAGAACACGAAGGGTAGATCGCTGAGCTGCGCCATGTTGCGCACGAAGGCGCGCGATTTCTGGGCGCGGGGACCTTCCGACCCGTCCATGTTGATCGGCAGCCCGATCACCACCGCACCGGCGTTCTCCTTCTTCAGCAAGGCCAGAAGGACGGCGGCATCGAGTGAGAATTTCCTTCGGATAATGACCGGGCGCGGATGCGCGAAGGAGAACCCCCGGTCCGAAACCGCGACGCCGATCGTCTTGTCGCCGAGATCGAGCCCGGCCAGCGTCTTGCCATCGGCGAGCCGTGCCGGCAATTGCTCAATCGTGATGATAGCCAACGGTTTTCCTTTGTCTTTTTCAGCGCCGCGTGTTCTTCCGGATGGCCGGCGGACACTATACCCTTTGATCTCAAGTTGATCTCAGGGCCATCGGCCTTCTATCCTCTGGCACGGTAAAAATCGAGGAATGCATTCATGAAATTGACCTGGTACGGCCATTCGGCCTTCCGCATCGAAACCGGCGACGCCAAGATCCTCATCGACCCCTATCTGATCGGAAATCCGTCATGGACGGGGGGCTGGGAAGAGCCGGCGGAAGGGATCACGCATGTGCTGCTGACCCACGGGCACAGCGACCACATCAGCGGTGCGCTGGAGGTGCTCGGCAAAAGCGGCGCCCAGCTGGTCGCGAATTTCGAAATCTGCATGTATCTGGTCGGCAAAGGCGTCAGCGACAAGAAGATCAATCCCGGCAACATCGGCGGCACGGTCGATTGCGGCGGCTTCACCACGACATTCGTCCAGGCGCTGCACTCCTCCTCGTTTAGCGAAGATGGTGGCAGGAACGTCTACCTCGGCAATCCGGGTGGGCTGGTTCTGCATTTCCCGGAAGACAGGACGCTCTACCATATGGGCGACACCGACATCTTTTCCGACATGGCGCTGATCAATGAGCTGCATGAGCCGAAGATCGGCATCGTGCCGATCGGCGACCGCTTCACCATGGGCGGTGCGGTCGCGGCACTTGCCTGCCGCCGTTTCTTCAAGTTCGACACCGTTGTTCCTTGCCACTTCGGCACCTTTCCGATGATCGATCCGACGGCCGAGAAATTCGAGGCCGGCCTGGAAGGGTCCGGGGTGAAGGTTGCGTTGCCGAAAATCGGCGAGACGATTGCGATCTAGAAACAGCCAAAGCGGAACAAATCCATGGCGTTGGGGCGATCTCTTTGCGTGTCGATGTTTGTCGCGGCATCGCCCGCGCTTGCCGCGGATGATTTCATCGAAGGGGTTTATCTCCGGTCGGAAGAACTTTGCGCACAGGCAAAGAAGGATACGCTGCAGACACTGATCGACACCGGCAACATCGTGCTTTCGGCGCACGGCCTGCAAGGCGTCGAATACAATTGCGAGTTCCTGCAGGTCAGCAAGGCGACGCGTTCTCCAAGCTGGGCGGTGACGGCGATCTGCCAGGAACCGGGTTATGTCTTTCCAGATGTCCTGTCGGTGACGCAGACCAGCCCGACGCAGATCGACCTCGTGTCGGTCCGGCCCATCGACGACGAAAGCGAGGCGAGCGGCAACAGCGGCAGCTATTATCTGTGCGAGGGCGTTGCCCTGCCATGACGATACTGAACCGTGTAAGATCGCTTCTTGGCGGCGAGCGGCCTGTGTTCCGGAGACTGGAACTGCATGTCGCGCATGGCTGCAACCTGTCGTGCGAAAGCTGCTCGCACTACTCCAATCATGCGCATTCCGGCACCGTCTCGCTCGATGAGGCGGACCGCTGGATGGGGCTATGGAGCCGGCGCGTCTCGGTCAAGCGGTTCACCTTGCTGGGCGGCGAACCCAGCATCCATCCACAACTGCCGGGCTTCGTCGGGCTGGTGCGGCGGCACTGGCCGCGCGCCAGCATGGAGATCGTCAGCAACGGCTTCTTCCTGCATCGCCACCCGACATTGCCGGCCATCCTGGCCGCCGATCCCGACGCGCGGCTGATCGTCTCGGTCCATCACGATTCCGAAGAATATCGGGAGAGGCTGAAACCGGTTTTCGATCTGCTGGAGGCGTGGCGACGGGATCACAAGGTCCTGATCGAGCTGCGTCCGTCGGACAAGAACTGGACCCGGCGCTACGAAGGCTTCGGCAATGCGATGGCGCCTTTCGATGATGGCGATCCTCGTTCCAGCTGGGAAATCTGCCCGGCTCGCCACTGCAAGCAGTTGCATGACGGCCAGATCTGGAAATGCGCGCCGCTCGCCTATCTGCCGATGCAGAAGGGAAAGTACCGGCTGTCCGAGAAGTGGGACCCGTATCTCGCCTACCGGCCGCTCGATCCCGGTTGCTCCAATGCCGAACTGCAGGCGTTCGCCGCACTGGAGGATGAGGCTGCTTGCGGCATGTGCCCGGCAAAGCAGCGCTTTTTCGAATTGCCCAATCCGTTGCGCCGCCCCAAGGATCGGGCCAGCGCCGCCGTAGCCTAGCATTGCTTCCGATACGATGCATGTTGCGTGCCGCGCGCGGCGCCGCTATAGCCCGGACTGGTTTTTCCCCGAGGCAAATACATGTCCGTTGATCTTCAGACAGTGAAGCGCGTCGCGCGTCTCGCCCGCATCGCGGTGAGCGAAGAGGATGCAGAACGCATGACCGGCGAGCTGAACGCCATCCTTGGCTTTGTCGAACAGCTCAACGAGGTCGATGTTTCCGGCGTCGAGCCGATGACCTCGGTGACGCCGATGGAGATGAAGAAGCGCGGCGATGTCGTCACCGACGGCAACAAGGCGGCCGATATCGTCGCCAACGCGCCGGCGACCGAAGAGAATTTCTTCCTCGTACCGAAGGTCGTGGAGTAAGGCGCCGATGGCAATCGAGATCGCCATCGAGACGCCGCTGCAGGACGACGTGCGCGGCCTGGTCAAGGAACTCAACGAGACCTTGCTCGAACTGACGCCGCCGGAGCACTGCTACCACATGACGGTCGAGCAGATGGCCGGCCAGGACACGACCGTTTTCATCGCCCGCGACAACGGTGTCGCCATTGGCTGTGGCGCGCTGAAGCGCCATGGCGATACCATCGGCGAGGTCAAGCGCATGTACACGCGGCCTTCGCATCGCGGCCGCAAGATCGGCGCCGGCATCGTCGAGCGGGTCGAGGCGTTGGCGCGGCAGGAAGGACTGAAGCGGCTGGTGCTGGAGACGGGTGATCGTCATCCCGCGGCATGGACCGTCTATGAACGTGCCGGGTTCTCACGCTGCGGCCCGGTGCTGGATTATCCCGATTCCCAGTGGTCGGTGTTTTACGAAAAGAGCCTTTGATGAGCGACCTCACCCGACTGACGATTTCGCAGGCCCGCGCCAAGCTGCGCGGCAAGGAAATCACCGCGACCGAGATCACCGACGCCTATCTCTCGGCGATCGATCGCGCCAATCCGGCGCTCAATGCCTATGTGGCGGTGACCGGCGACAAGGCGCGCGACATGGCCAAGGCGTCCGACGCCAGGCTGGTCAAGGGCGAGGGCGGCGCGCTGGAAGGCATTCCGCTGGGGATCAAGGATCTGTTCGGCACCGACGGTGTCCACACCCAGGCCTGCAGCCATGTGCTCGACGGCTTCAAGCCGCGCTATGAATCGACCGTCACCGCCAATCTGTGGGCCGACGGCGCGGTCATGCTGGGCAAGCTCAACATGGACGAGTTCGCCATGGGCTCGTCCAACGAGACTTCTTATTACGGCCCGGTCATCAATCCGTGGCGGCGTTCGCGCCTCGACACGGTGGTGATGCCGACGACGCATCAGGGCGACGGCGGCTTCGTATCGGCCGGCGGCACGAAAACGCAGCGCACCCTGGACAATGCGCAGCTGGTGCCGGGCGGCTCTTCCGGCGGCTCGGCGACCGCCGTCTCGGCGTTCCTGTGCGCCGGCGCGACGGCGACGGACACTGGCGGCTCGATCCGCCAGCCGGCCGCCTTCACCGGTACGGTCGGCATCAAGCCGACCTATGGCCGTTGCTCGCGCTGGGGCATCGTCGCCTTCGCCTCGTCGCTCGACCAGGCCGGACCGATCGCTCGCGACGTGCGCGATGCCGCGATCCTGCTCAAATCCATGGCCTCCGTCGATCCGAAGGACACCACTTCGGTCGACCGGCCGGTGCCCGACTATGAAGCGGCGATCGGCAAGCCGATCAAGGGCATGAAGGTCGGCATTCCCAAGGAATACCGCGTCGACGGCATGCCCGAGGAGATCGAGGCACTGTGGCAGAAGGGCATTGCGTGGCTCAGGGACGCCGGCGCCGAGATCGTCGATATTTCCCTGCCGCACACCAAATACGCGCTGCCGGCCTATTACATCGTGGCGCCGGCCGAGGCGTCGTCCAACCTGGCGCGCTATGACGGCGTTCGCTACGGCCTGCGCGTGCCGGGCAAGGACATCGTCGAGATGTACGAGAAGACCCGTGCCGCCGGCTTCGGCCGCGAGGTCAAGCGCCGCATCATGATCGGCACCTATGTGCTGTCGGCCGGCTATTACGATGCCTATTATCTGCAGGCGCAGAAGGTGCGCAACCTGATCAAGCGCGATTTCGAGAACGTCTTTGCCGCCGGCATCGACGTCATCCTGACTCCGGCGACGCCGTCCGCCGCCTTCGGCATCGCCGACGAGGACATGGCCGCCGATCCGGTCAAGATGTACCTCAATGACATTTTCACGGTCACCGTGAACATGGCCGGCCTGCCGGGCATTGCCGTGCCCGCCGGACTCGACCCCAAGGGGCTGCCGCTTGGCCTGCAGCTGATCGGCAGGCCGTTCGAGGAAGAGACGCTGTTCCAGACAGCCGCCGTCATCGAACAGGCGGCAGGCACGTTCCAGCCGGAGAAGTGGTGGTAACATGTCGCCCCCGTCTCGCATTTCCATCGTCGAGACGGAACATGAACTGCTGATCACAAACCCGCCCAGGCGTTCAGCCATCAGGATCGGCTTTCTTCTTCTCTCGATCGCAATCGTCGCCGTCACCACCAAATGGGGGCTGTTCGACAAATCGCCGGCAACGGTCGCGAGCGGCCTGTTCGGCCTGATGTCATTTCTGGCGATTGCCGGGTTTCTCGCGTATTTTCTCGGCAAGGAGTTCATCTGGCTGACATCGGGAGGCGAAACGCTGCGGATCGCGAAAGACACGATTGTCCGCGAAATCAGGGGCACTCCGTTCCGTGATCGCGCCTTCCTCAAATATGACGGGCAGCTCACTGCCGAGGTTCTGGAACACACCTATCCGACCGACGACACCGGACTGAAGGAAGTGGTTCGCCTGGCCACGGCAAGCGGGCGAATCTCGTTCGGGCGGGAACTCGATCGATCGGAGGCTGAGGCTGTTGCGGAAGCCGTCAGGCGCTTTGCCGCCCGCCGCACTCTAGGCAGGTCGTAGGGGCAGATCGTAGGGGGAAAGCGTGTTCTACTATCTTTCCAAGATCCTGTGGTTTTTCATCCAGCCGCTCAACCTGACGATCTTCCTGCTTCTGGCGGGGCTGATCGCCGGGACGGTCGGGCGGCGGCGGCTGGCCGTCACCGGCAGCGTGCTCGCCTTCCTGATCCTTGCGCTGTCGGCCTGGACGTCGCTTGGCGCCATGATGCTCAATCCGCTGGAGGAACGCTTTCCACGGCCGCCGCTGCCGCAAAAGGTCGACGGCATCATCGTGCTCGGCGGTGGGTTCGAGGGCGCCATCAACCTCGCGCGCGGCGGCTATGAATTGAGCGGCAGCGGCGACCGCATGGTCGAGACTGCAATCCTCGCCCGGCGCTTCCCGCAGGCCAAGGTGGTCGTATCCGGCGGAAACGGTTCGCTTTTCCTTGATGGCGAGGGCGACGCCGACACCGCGCCCCGCCTGCTCGGCCCACTGGGTGTATCGACCGATCGTCTTGTCCTCGAGGACAAGTCCCGCAACACCTATGAAAACGCGATCTTCAGCCGCAAGCTCGTCGAACCGAAGCCGGGCGAGACCTGGCTGCTGGTGACCTCCGCCTTCCACATGCCACGGGCCAAGGCGCTGTTCGACAAGGCTGGTTTTCCAACCGTCCCGTGGCCGGTCGATTATCGCACCTCGGGCAAGGAAGGTGTCGGCCTGTTTCGCGACAATGCGGCCGATTCACTTGAGAATACGACCATGGCGATCCGCGAATGGACCGGATTGTTCGCCTATTGGCTGTCCGGCCGCATCGACCGGCCCTTTCCGGCGCCGGGCGGCTGACCGATGACGGCGCGCCGCGCCGCCGAGAAGAACTGGCGCCGCACCAGCACGGCCAGCAGCAGAAGCGTCGACAGCACGAACACCACCGGATCGACGAACCAGCCGAGATAGCCGATCGAGAAGAACACGCCGCGCAGGCCGGAGTTGAAATGTTTGCCGGCCAGCATGTTCATCTGCGCGGCGCGCCACACCGCCGTTTCGGTGACCGGGTTGCGCGAGGCTTCACCATGCGGGATCGGCACCGCGCCGATCAGGATCGTGCAATAGTTGAACAGCCGGTAGGCCCAGCCGAATTTGAAGAAGGAAAAGGCCAGGATCAGCACCAGTCCCAGCACCTTTATCTGAAAGGCCGAGCGTGACGGCGCACCGCCCAAAGGCAGGTCGCTCAGCACTTCGAGTACCCGGTCGGACGCACCGAGCAGAGCAAAGCAGCCGCCGAGCGCGATCAGCGAACTGGAGGCGAAGAAGGCGGTTCCCTGCTGCAAGCCGCTCATGATGGCGGTGTCGACGATGCGGATCTCGCGCTCGGCCATGGTGCGCATCCAGGTCTCGCGTTGCGCGTTCATCGCCGTGGTCAGCGACACGCGGCTGACCAGCTGGCCGTCGGAGGCGAGCGTGTGCAGCAGCCACGCGGCGAGGAAGAGTCCCAGCGCCGCGAGATCGGCCGTCGAAAGATCGAGGGAATCGCGCATGAGCTGAATTTATCACATTCGGCGTGACCGCTTCGATCACTGGTATCGAGCGATAAGCAACCGATGTCGCTGCCGGAGCAAACAAGGTCGGCAGGTGCCGCGCCGCGATTGTCAAAAGAGCGGAAACATCCTGGGAATTCCTATATGTAATCCTCGACGTGATCCAGGAGACAGCGTGTTCCTTTCGGTTTTCGACCTGTTCAAGATCGGCATCGGCCCCTCGAGCTCGCACACGATGGGGCCGATGACCGCCGCGCGGCGGTTTCTCGACGAGGTCGCGGGGGACGACTGGCCGCGCCCCACCGGCGCCAAGGTCGACCGCATCGGCGCCAGCCTGCATGGCTCGCTCGCCTATACCGGGATCGGCCATGGCAGCGACCGCGCCGTCATCCTGGGACTTGCCGGCCAGACGCCGCAAACGGTCGACCCCGACAAGGCCGACGAGATCGTCAGCCGCATCACCGCCGACAGATTGATTTCACCGCCCGGTCACCCCTCCTACCGTTTCGACCCGGCCACCGATCTTGTGCTCGACCGCAAGACGCCGCTCACGGGGCATGCCAACGGCATGGCGTTCTACGCCTATGACGCCGGCGGCCGCCTGCTGCTCAAGCGCATCTACTATTCGATCGGCGGCGGCTTCGTCGTTTCGGAAGAAGAGTTGCAGCGGATGAAGGCCAAGGGGTCGGTGACGACCGAGGGCAAGAAGGTGCCCTATCCCTTCAAGAACGCCGTCGAGATGCTGAAGATGGCGGCCAAGAGCGGGCTCTCCATCGCCGAGCTGAAGCGCGTCAACGAGGAAACGCAGATGACGCGCGAGGAACTCGATGCCGGCCTCGACGCCATCTGGAGCGCCATGAAGGGTTGCATCGACCGTGGCCTTTCGCAGGACGGCATCATGCCTGGCGGGCTGAAGGTGCGGCGCCGCGCGCGCATGTTGCACGACAAGCTGCAGGAACAATGGCAGCAGAACCGGCCGAACCCTCTGCTCGCCAACGATTGGCTGTCGATCTACGCGATGGCGGTCAATGAGGAGAATGCGGCCGGCGGCCGCGTCGTCACCGCGCCGACCAATGGGGCCGCGGGCACGCTGCCGGCGGTGCTGCGCTATTGGCTGCATTTCCACCCCGAGGCCGACCAGCCGAGCATCCGCGATTTCCTGCTGACGGCGGCAGCGGTCGGCGGCATCATCAAGACAAACGCGTCGATCTCGGGCGCCGAGGTCGGCTGCCAGGGCGAGGTGGGCTCTGCCTCGGCAATGGCCGCGGCCGGCCTGTGCGCCGTCATGGGCGGCACGCCCGAGCAGGTCGAGAATGCCGCCGAGATCGCGCTCGAACACCATCTCGGCATGACCTGCGATCCGGTCGGCGGGCTGGTGCAGGTGCCGTGCATCGAGCGCAACGCGCTGGGCGCGGTCAAGGCCGTGACCGCCGCGTCGCTGGCGATCAAGGGCGACGGCGTGCATTTCGTGCCGCTCGACGCCGCGATCGAGACCATGCGCCAGACCGGCCTCGACATGAACGAGAAGTACAAGGAAACCAGCCTTGGCGGTCTCGCCGTCAATGTCGTGGAGTGCTGAGGTTCTGGCCTAAACCGGCACTGTGGAGAAGTCCGTCAGGCCGTTGACGTCCCGGCGCTCCGGACTAACCTTAGCGGATGGCTCTCAATCTCCTAAAACTGTGCGTCGGCTGCGACAGCGTCGAGGATCTCGAGGAATGGATCGAGTTCCGTCTCGACGAACGGCGCCGGGCCGGTGATCCGGTCGAACACTGGCACACGACCCGCATGGTGCCGACGCGTGGGCAAGAGGTCACCGATGGCGGCTCGCTTTACTGGGTGATCAAGGGCAATGTGCAGTGCCGCCAGCTGATCACCGAAATCCGGCCGTTCACCGATGACGAAGGTATCGGCCGCTGCCATTTGATGCTCGACCCGCGGGTCATTCGCACCGACTGGCAGCCGCGCCGGGCTTTCCAAGGCTGGCGCTATCTGAAGCCGTCGGATGCGCCGGCCGATCTCGGCAAAGGCAAGGCCGGGCTGGTGGAGATGCCGCCGAAGCTCAGGCGTGAGCTTGCCGATCTTGGTTTGCTCTAAAGCGCGTCGCGCTGAAACGGATTCATGCGGCACGCTTCGGGTCTGAGTTCGCTTTTGGGCGACATGCTCTAGCCGTCCGCTGGCCCTCCATCTTGCTCCGTACTGGACTTGCAAGCGGCGAGACAACGCCACATCTTGAAATTCATGCGCGATGAAAAGCTGTCGAAGTCGACAAGCGCCGCCGCGTTGGCCGGGCCAACGCCTTTTCCGATCGGAGGAGGCCATGATTCCGGCGCAGAAGAAGTGTTGAAGGAAGTGACGCGGCTGTCCAGGCGGGCAGGGAATCCGCGGGGCGGTGGGAAATGTTAGGCGTAATTATCGTCCTGGTCGCATTGCTGCTGGTGCTGCTGATCGCAACGACGGCGTTTCTTCACGCCGATCCGGCCAGGCTCGCCAGTTCGACGAGAACATTGGGGCCGATCCTGCTGGCCCTGGTGGGCGGCGCCGTGCTGCTGGTCGGGCGCAGCGGGATCGGCGGCATCATCCTGTTCGCGGCGATCGGCTGGTATGGCGCCACGCGCGCAGGCCGGCCAAATGCCAAGCCGACGTCTGGAAAACGCTCGACAGTGCGGACAGCGGCACTCGAGATGGAACTTGATCACAATTCGGGCGGTCTCGAAGGGCTGGTCCTGGCCGGCCGCCATGACGGCAAGATGCTTGGCGCCATGGGTCTTTCGGAGTTGCAGCATCTCTACCGCGAACTCTCCGGCGATCCGGAGAGCCGGCAGTTGCTAGAGGCGTATCTTGACGGCAGATTTCCCGTCTGGCGCAAAAACACTGAGACGGACGGTGGCGAAGGGCTGAGTGTTGCGCCAGGTCCTGGCGCCATGACTAAGGAGGAGGCCTACAAGGTCCTTGGTCTTGAAGCGGGGGCCGCCGCGGCGGATGTCCGCAAGGCGCACCGCCGCCTGATGCAGCGCCTGCACCCCGATATCGGCGGCACGTCTTTCCTGGCGGCGCGAATCAACGAAGCCAAGGACGTCTTGCTCTCCAATCACAACTAGTCTCCTTCGACGCAAAAATTTTCCGGGAGATTGTGTGCACGCCGTCCTATTGCTGGACGGCGTAGCACTCGATGCTCTTCTTCTTCAAAGCGGTGCAGGCCTTCCAGGCAGCGGTCTTCGAACCGAAGCCGCCGAAGCGCGCGCGATAGTAGGTGACGCCATCCTTGTCGAAGGCGACGGTGAAGCCGGCGGCATCGGCCAGCACCTTGGGCGCCTGCTTGCTGGCCTTGTCGAGGAAAGCCTGGGCTTCGGACTGCTTGGGCGAGGAAGCGACCTGGATGGCCCAGCCCGACGGTACCGATGCGGTGTTGACCGGATCGACTGCAGGCGCGGGCGTCGGCTCGGCATAGGCGGCCACGACCTGCGCGGTGGCGACTTTGGGGGCGGAGACGATGACCGTCTTCACCTTCTTGGCCGGAACGACCAGCTTGGGTTCTTCGATCGCGGCGTCGTCCTCTGCGCTGCTGTCCTCGGCATTGCTGTCGCCCTGCGCGACGGTAGCGTCTTCGGCGACGGCAGTATCGTCGCTTGCAACAGCCACCGGCTTTTCGTCCGGCGTCGGTGCGTCGTGCTTGGGCAGCAGGACCTTGGCCAGCGCCCTGATCGGATTGCTATCAGCCTTGGCGACCAGATCGCCGCCGCCGCGGGTCGAAGCCCGCGGCATATAGGTGTTGATCAGAGCCGCCATCTGGTTGTCGCGGCTGCCGCCCGACGTGCCGCCCATGACGACGGCAACAAGGCGGCGATTGCCGTCTGACACGGAGGAGACGAGATTGAAGCCGGAGGCGCGTGTGTAGCCGGTCTTGATGCCGTCGACGCCCTTGATGCGCCCGAGCAGGCGGTTGTGGCCGTTGATGCGCTGGCGGCCATAGAGGAAGGACCGCTGCGAGAAATAGCCGTAATATTGGGGGAAATGCTCGCGCAGCGCGATGCCTAGGGTCGCCATGTCGCGCGCGGTGGTGAACTGGCCAGGGTCGGGCAGGCCGTTGGCATTGCGGAAGACGGTGCCGTTCATGCCGAGCTGGCGCGCCTTGGCGGTCATCATGCGGGCAAAATTGGTTTCGTTGCCGCCAATCATTTCGCCAAGCGCGGTCGCCGAGTCGTTGGCCGACTTAGTGACTATCGACAGAATGGCGGTGTCGACCGTGACCGAACCACCCGGCTTCACGCCGAGTTTCGTCGGCGCCTCGGCGGATGCCTTGGCCGAAAACACGACAGGCGTGTTCCTGCTGATCTTGCCCTTCGCCAGAGCTTCGAAGGTCAGGTAAAGCGTCATCATCTTGGTCAGCGACGCCGGATAACGCCTGCCGTTGGCATCGGCGGAGTACAGCACCTTGCCAGTCTTGGCGTCCACGACAATGGCCGCCTGCCGCGCCGCCAGCGACGAGGCAACGTCGGCGCAAACGAATGTCAACGCCAAGGCGAAGACCATGATCGCTTTGAGGGGGGAGGTGGATCTGGAAACGATGCCCAACAACGCCTTACGCACTGATGTTTACCTTGAATTCTTCGTTGCGCTGAAGGCGGCAAAGGGTCCTGCCGCACTTTCAGCCAAGCTAGCGGGCCAGCGTTACCAATCCGTTTATGGTAACCGCCGCGTTCACCATTTTCTTCGGGCTTGAAACTCACTTTATTTGATTTTTAGGCATTGCCTGCGCAGGCGGCCTCTGAACGCAGGCGAAATATTGACTTTTGTGCGGCGCACAATATATTGTAGTGCATTGCACAAGGGCGCCCCGAAGAAGGACGCCTCAACCGTCAAGGGAATCGCGAAATGACCCAGACCTATGAGGACTTCAGCAAATACGGCAAAGAGTTTGCCGACACCGGATTGAAGAGCTTCGCTTCGCTCTCCAAGGGCGCTCAGGCGATCGCAACCGAGGCCGGCGAATACACCAAGAAGAGTTTCGAAGCCGGCAGTGCCGCTGCCGAGAAGCTGCTCTCTGCCAAGTCGCTCGACAAGGCGATCGAGATACACACAGACTATGCCAAGCAGTCCTACGAGGCGTTCGTCGCCGAGGCCACCAAGATCGGCGACCTCTATGCCGAACTCGCCAAGGAAGCCTATAAGCCGTTCGAATCGATCGTTGCCAAGGCGAAGTAATTTCGCCCGGGCGAAGTAGCTTCGCCTCACGACGACAGCGAGATCCGGCCCTTTGGGTCGGGACAAGACCCGGTTGCGCGAGCGCGGCCGGGTTTTTTCATGTCGATTTGCTATCCAGCGCCTCGCGCCCCTTCACGATTGCGAAAATCCGCGAAGTTTGGTCACCTAGCCATATTGTCAGCTAACCAGAAGGGCTTAAAATCGTCCATCGAACACCTACATGTTGAGCTCGCATGAGGATTCGAAAGAGGCAGGATTACGTGACGATCGGTTTGACTGCCACGAGACAGGTGGCGCGGATGCAAAACGGCGGCGGCGACGGCAATGAGGCCGGCCGCGGGACGGCCGTCATCACGCGCACAAAAACCAAGACCAAGAAGCCTAGCCTCTACCGGGTCCTCATTCTTAACGACGACTACACTCCGATGGAGTTCGTGGTTCACGTGCTGGAGCGTTTTTTCCAGAAGGACCGCGAAGCTGCCACACGCATCATGCTTCATGTTCACAATCATGGGGTGGGCGAGTGCGGGGTCTATACATTCGAGGTGGCCGAGACCAAAGTGTCCCAGGTCATGGATTTCGCCCGACAGAATCAGCATCCGCTGCAATGCGTGATGGAGAAGAAGTGAGGTAACATGCCGGCTTTCTCCCAAGGCCTGGAAAAGGCGCTTCACCAAGCGCTGACGCTCGCCAATGAGCGGCACCATGAATATGCAACCCTTGAACACCTGCTGCTCGCGTTGATCGACGACACCGAGGCGGCCGCCGTCATGCGCGCCTGCAACGTCGATCTCGACGAACTCAAGCACACCGTTCTCACCTATATCGACACAGAGCTCGACAATCTGGTCACCGGTTATGACGAGGATTCCAAGCCGACCGCCGGTTTCCAGCGCGTCATCCAGCGCGCTGTGATCCACGTGCAGTCGTCGGGCCGCGAGGAAGTGTCGGGCGCCAACGTGCTCGTTGCCATCTTCGCCGAGCGCGAGAGCCATGCCGCTTATTTCCTGCAGGAACAGCAGATGACCCGCTACGACGCGGTCAACTACATCTCGCACGGCATCGCCAAGCGCCCGGGCGCTTCCGAGACGCGCTCGCCGCGCGGCGCCGATGATGAGCAGGGCGGCCAGAACGGCGCCGAGCCGCAGGAGGAAGGCGGCAAGAAAAAGCAGCAGCAGGACGCGCTGACCGCTTATTGCGTCAATCTCAACAACAAGGCCAAGGCCGGCAAGATCGATCCGCTGATCGGCCGCGAGTCGGAGATCAACCGCACCATCCAGGTGCTGTGCCGCCGCTCGAAGAACAATCCGCTCTATGTCGGCGATCCCGGCGTCGGCAAGACGGCGATCGCGGAAGGCCTCGCCAAGCGCATCGTCGAAGGCGATGTTCCCGAGGTGCTGCACAATGCCACCATTTTCGCGCTCGACATGGGCACGCTTCTGGCCGGCACGCGCTATCGCGGTGATTTCGAGGAACGGCTGAAGCAGGTCGTCAAGGAACTCGAGGATTATCCGGGTGCCGTGCTGTTCATCGACGAGATCCACACCGTGATCGGTGCCGGCGCCACTTCGGGCGGCGCCATGGACGCGTCGAACCTGTTGAAGCCGGCGCTGTCGTCGGGTGCGATCCGTTGCATCGGCTCGACCACTTACAAGGAGTTCCGTCAGTTCTTCGAAAAGGACCGTGCCCTGGTGCGGCGCTTCCAGAAGATCGACGTCAACGAGCCGACCATCGAGGATGCCATCGAGATCATGAAGGGCTTGAAGCCCTATTTCGAGGAGTTCCACAAGGTCCGCTACACGAGCGAAGCCATCAAGGCCTCGGTCGAGCTGTCGGCGCGCTACATCAACGACCGCAAGCTGCCGGACAAGGCAATCGACGTGATCGACGAGACCGGCGCTTCGCAGATGCTGGTGCCGGAAGCCAAGCGCAAGAAGACGATCGGCATCAAGGAGATCGAGGCAACGATCGCCACCATGGCCCGCATCCCGCCGAAGACGGTTTCGGCCGATGACGAGAAGGTGCTGCAGGGCCTCGACATCGAGCTGAAGCGCGTCGTCTACGGCCAGGACACCGCGATCACCGCGCTGACCTCGGCGATCAAGCTGGCCCGTGCCGGCCTGCGCGAACCGGAAAAGCCGATCGGCTCCTATCTGTTCTCGGGGCCTACCGGCGTCGGCAAGACCGAAGTGGCCAAGCAGTTGGCCGCCTCGCTCGGCGTCGAGCTGATCCGCTTCGACATGTCGGAATACATGGAACGCCACACCGTTTCGCGGCTGATCGGCGCGCCTCCCGGCTATGTCGGCTTCGACCAGGGTGGTCTTTTGACCGATGGCGTCGACCAGCATCCGCACTGCGTGCTGCTGCTCGATGAGGTCGAGAAGGCGCATCCGGACCTGTTCAACATCCTGTTGCAGGTCATGGACCACGGCAAGCTGACCGACCATAACGGCAAGCAGATCGACTTCCGCAATGTCATCCTGATCATGACCACCAATGCGGGCGCCTCCGATGCGCAGCGCGCGGCGATCGGTTTCGGATCGACCAAGCGTGAAGGCGACGATGTCGAGGCGATCAACCGGCTGTTCACGCCGGAATTCCGCAACCGTCTCGATGCGATCATCCCGTTCGGCTCGCTGCCGGTGCCGGTCATCCATCAGGTGGTGCAGAAGTTCGTCATGCAGCTCGAGGCCCAGCTCTCAGAGCGTGGCGTTACCTTCGACCTGTCGCCGGACGCCATCGCATGGCTCGCCGACAAGGGCTATGACGAGCGCATGGGCGCACGGCCGCTCGGCCGTGTCATCCAGGAGCACATCAAGAAGCCGTTGGCCGACGAGGTGCTGTTCGGCAAGCTCAAGAAGGGCGGCACGGTGCGTGTCACCGTCGAGAAGAAGGAAACCGGCGAGACCGGCCTGAAGCTCGAATCGCTGGCCGACGAGGCGCCGGTGAAGCCGAAGAAGGAAGAGCCGGAAGAAGCGCCGAAGCCGCGCAAGGCCGTGGCCAAGAAGCCCGCCGCGAAGAAGGTGGTGGCGCAGAAGCCTGAGCCCAAGGGCAAGGATGGCGGCAAGCGCAGCCTGGTGCCGCAACTGCCCCGCAAGGGCTGACCCTGATCAAAGTCTGAAAAGCCCCGGAAACGGGGCTTTTTTCATTGATCTAGAGAGGTGGCGGCATAGAGGTGGCATATGGCTGGCCAGATCATCATCCTCAACGGCGCGCCGCGATCGGGCAAGTCGAGCATCGCTCAGGCCATCCAGGAACGTTTTGAAGGTCCGTGGATGAACCTGGGGGTCGACAGCTATGCGCAGATCACGCCGCCGCGATATCGTCCGGGAATAGGCCTGCGACCCGGCGGCGAGCGCCCTGACCTCGAAGTTTTCGTTCCGCGATTTTATGCCGCCCTCTACGAATCGATCGCGGCCCATAGCCGGCTGGATCTGAACGTAGTGGCGGATGTCGGTCATCACGATCGCTATTCGAAACCGCTCGACATCCTGGCCGATTGCGCGCACCGGCTCGCCGGCCTGCCGGTGCTGTTTGTCGGCGTTCGCTGTCCGATTGAGATTATTATGGAAAGGCGGGCCGCCAGCGAGACGGGCAGGGGCTACGTCACCGGCTCTTCAGACGATCCCGTGCCTTTGCCGGTGCGTCTGTGGCAGGAGGCGGTGCACCGGCCGGGCGTTTACGATCTGGAAGTCGACACCTCGCTTCTGAGCTCGGTGCAGTGCGCGGATGCAATTCGGCAGCATCTCAAGAGCGTCCAAGTGACAAACTAGGCGTGCGCCCGGGACAATGCTCCGCCCGTGATTTTCCAGATCGCGACCGCAATAAGCGCGCCCGCGTAGCCGTCGACGGCATAGTGCCAGCCAAGCACCACCGAACCGAGCATGATGATGGCTGCGAATATCCACATCACGATGCCGAGCCTGGTCGATAACCGCGTCAGGTAGAGAGCGAAGAGCACCGACGTCGCGACGTGGATGGAGGGGAATGCCGATATGCCCATGGTTCCCGAAGCCGAACCCGTATAGCCGCTCCACAACCTGTCCTGCGTGGACAATGCCCAGATCGGATACTGGCGGTTCGCGGACGCAAGCGCATCCATCAACGGCTGATACTGATCGCCAAGGTCGAGCCTTGCATAAAAGCATGGGCCCGCGGATGAGAATGCCATGGCGATGAAGAAGCCGCCAACCAGCCAGACCAGCATGAAGCTGAGCAGAAACTGATGGCGCAGCAGTGAGTCGCGGGCGGCGGCGACGCTTGAAAAGACCATTGCCACCAGCACTGCGAACCAGAAATTGTAGCAGAAATTGAGAAGGTGAACGGCCAGCGGACTTTCAACGATCCACCAGAGCCATTGATAGGGAGTGCGGCCGAAATGCAGGCCGGCGCCGAAATGCGCGAGGGTCTGGTCCCAGGAGAAAGGCACCAGCACCGCGATCGCTCCCTTCAGCACCACGAAGCCCGACATAAAAACCAGCATCGCGGCAAGGCCGTTGATGCCGTTGGCAATGCGATTTCGATCGGTCAGCATCTGCTGGAGCGGACGCAACAACATGCGAAGCGGCGACCTGGCACGATCGACCAGCGCCAGCCAGAACAGCCGGAAGGTCGCGTATGCGCATCCGGCTATCCAGAAGTAAACCACCAGATAGAAAGTGTATTCGTAGAGTAATCCGAAATCCGGCAGGTTTCCAACTCTGCCGCCGACGACAAAACCCAATCCGAGCGTAAACAGCGCTACCGCATGAACAGTACGGTGCCGAAAAAATGCATCGACCAAAAGGTTGGAGAAGGCGCCATCGACCCCAGCGCCAACCCGCCCGCCTATAGCTTCGGAAATATCGTGCATCGAATGCCCCTCGCAAGACAAATGCCTCAAGAGGGTTTGAAAGACTATTAAAAAAGCAGTCGCCCACGGTGGCGCAGGTGCCGATATGATCGTTCAGTTTACAAAGACTTAAAACCGCTACGCAGGACGGTTCGGATCGTTTCGGCGTTCTGTGCCAGCACTTCGGGCTTCTCCATCCCACCCGTGTGCGGCTTCAGGGGGATGCCGTCGAAGCGCGGGACGACATGGACATGCAGATGGTAGACGGTCTGCCCCGAAGCGGGCTCGTTGAACTGCATGATGGTGACGCCGTCGGCGTCGAAGGCTTGTTTGACCGCCGCCGCCACTTTCTGGACGACCGTGAAAAGCGGACCGAAGGTCGAGGGGTCGGCGTCGAGCAGGTTGCGTGACGCCGCCTTCGGCACGACAAGCGTATGGCCGGGCCCCTGCGGCATCACGTCCATGAAGGCCACGACTGCTTCGTCTTCGTAGACGCGGTGCGAGGGAATTTCTCCGCGCAGGATCTTGGCGAAGATGTTTTCGGTGTCGTAGGCGGTGTCGGCCATGGTGAACGCTCCGGATTGTGCCTCGCCGTCCCGTGTAGCCAAGCTGCCCCGGAGCGGCAAGACGATGTCGTGGGACGATCAGGTGGCTGCCGCGCAAAAGGCGCCCGCTATTCCTCCAGGTCCTTACGGAATGGCGTGTGGTCTTCCAGATATTCGCCCATCCGTTCGACTTCGCGACGCTCGCGCCGGAGATAGTCGGCCACCGCATTGCGCAGGCCGGGATGAGAAATGTAATGGGCGGAATGCATGGTCACCGGCCGGTAGCCGCGTGCCAGCTTGTGCTCTCCCTGGGCGCCTGCCTCGACCACCTTGAGCTTGCGTTCGATGGCGAAGTCGATCGCCTGGTGGTAGCAGACCTCGAAATGCAGGAAGGGATGATCCTCGATGCAGCCCCAGTTGCGGCCATAGAGCGCGTCGGAGCCGATGAAGTTGATGGCGCCGGCTATGTAGCGCCCGTTTCGCCTGGCCATCACCAGAAGGATGTCGTCAGCCATGCGTTCGCCGATCAGCGAGAAGAACTGACGGTTCAGATAGGGACGGCCCCATTTGCGGCTGCCAGTGTCCATGTAGAAGGCGAAGAAGTCGTCCCAGGCCTTTTCCGTCAGGTCCTTGCCGGTCAGCCAGTCGATCGAGATGCCATCGGCAAGCGCCTCGCGCCTTTCTTTCTTCATTGCCTTGCGCTTGCGCGAGGCAAGCGTGGCCAGGAAGTCGTCATAGGAGGAAAAGCCTTCGTTGAAGAAGTGGAATTGCTGGTCGGTGCGATGCAGGAAGCCTGCCGCCTCCAGCGTCGCGACGTCGCTCTCCTGCGCGAAGGTCACATGGGCGGAGGACACGCCGAGCTTGTCGGTCACCATTTTGAGGCCGGCGGCCAGCCCGGCCTTCACCGCATCCTGGTCCTCGCCTTTGCCGACCAGCAGGCGAGGGCCGGTGACCGGGGTGAACGGCACAGCACTTTGCAGTTTTGGATAATAGCGGCCGCCGGCGCGCTCGAAGGCATCCGACCAGCCGTGATCGAACACATATTCGCCCTGGCTGTGCGACTTGAGATAGCAGGGGACGGCACCGAGCAGCCTGCCTTGCGCTGTCTCCAGCCGCAGGTGATGTCCTTGCCAGCCGGTGCGCCGCACGGCGCAGCCGGAATCCTCCAACGCACTTAAAAAAGCGTATGAAACGAGCGGGTTATAGTCGTTTTCCGCGTTGCGCGTGGTGCCGGCAAATCCGTTCCATTCATCGCAGGTGAAGGCTCCGATGCCTGCGGCGATGCGGATCGAATAGTCCGCATTTGCCGTTTGCCTGTCGCCATCGTCGCCCTGATCCATGAGGCTTATTTAAGCTCCATCCGGGCTGCTACAAGTCACGTTTCAGACACTCCGCTCAGGCGACTTCGACGAGGTCGGGTTCGAACCCTTCGAAGGTCATCTGGTCGGCGTATCTGAAGGTCAGGTCGACCGCGGGCTGATCATGCACCGTCCAGGTAATGACAGGCATTTTGAGCTTTTCACGCACAAAGCTGACAAACGGATTCGGCAGATCGCCGGCTGCGTAGGAGGTGAAGGAAAGCTCGTGCGCCAGCATGGCGAAATGCGCCTCGATCAGTTTGAGGTCCTTGCCGTAGGCGGTCAGTCCACCCGGAATTCCCTGCGCGTGTTCGGCGAAACCGCGGATCAGCCAGTGATCGAACGACATGATCGCCGCCTTGCCCTTGTAGCGCTTGAGCATCTTGCCGACGCGCGCCACCAGGCCTTCGTCGCGGCCGGGAGTTCCTTTCAGCTCGACGACCATGGGTACGCGGCCATCGACGAGGTCGAGCGCTTCCTGCAGCGTCGGCACGTGATCCGATGTCCCGCCAACCTTGAGCGTCGCAAGTTCAGCCGCGGTGCGCTGCCAGACGAAACCATCCTGCCCGGTCAGCCTTTTCAGGTCGCCATCGTGGATGATGACGGGCACGCCATCCGACGACAGATGCACGTCGCATTCGATGGCGTAGCCGCGTTCGGCCGCGGCAGTGAAGGCGGAAAGCGTGTTTTCCCAGCGCGTCTTGTTCATGTCGTGAAAGCCGCGATGGGCAACGGGCCGGGCAATCAGCCAGGAAAGGTCGGTCATGTCGGGCCTTCGCTCATTCGACTTCGAAGATCGCTTCGATTTCCACTGCGGCATTAAGCGGCAGGGAGGCGGTGCCGACGGCGGAGCGGGCATGCTTGCCGCGCTCGCCAAGGGCGGCGACCAGGAAATCTGAGGCGCCATTGGCAACCAGGTGCTGCTCGACGAAGTCGGTGGCGGAGGCGACGAAGACGGTGATCTTCACCAGGCGGCGGATTTTCTCGAGATCGCCGAGCGCTGCCTTGGCCTGTGCCAGAATGTTGATGGCGCAGTATTTCGAGCCGTCCTTGCCGCTTGCCGTATCGACGTCGCGGCCGAGCAGGCCGACGGCCTGCAGCTTGCCGTCCTTGAGCGGCAATTGCCCGGCGGTGAACAGCAGGTTGCCGGTCCTGCAGTAAGGCACGTAGTTGGCGGCAGGCGCGGCGGCGACAGGAAGCGTCACGCCCAGATCGCTTAGCCGCTTTTCGATTGTTTCACTCATTGCTTTTCCCTATTGCTGGAAGGCGCCGCGCTGGCCGGGCCGAAATTGCTATTTTTGCCTCGCTTCCGCCATGACTTTTTTTAAGCTGGACCATCTTTCCCTGCGGCCCTGCCATCAGCCGCGACGATCGGAGCACCACATGCGCGCAACGCGCCTCGCATTCCATGCCGTCCTGTTGTCGGCGGTCTTCTCGATAGGGCCCGCTTTCGCCGTGCCGGCGCTGCAGGCGCATCGCGCCGTGTACGATCTCACCCTCAACAAGGCGTCCGACCGCTCCGGCATAACCGGCATATCGGGCCGTATGGTCTACGAATTCAATGGGTCCGCCTGCGAAGGCTATACCGTGAAATTCCGTTTCGTCACCCAGATCGTCACCAACGACAATACAAGGGTCACCGACCAGCAGACGACCACGTTCGAGGATGCCGAAGGCAAGACGTTTTCGTTCGTGACCAAATCCTTCGTCGACCAGAACCTCGACAAGGAGGTCAAGGGCATTGCCACGAAAGACGCCAAGGGGCTCAAGGTCGATATCGACAAGCCCGAGAAGAACAGCCTCGAACTCGCCGCCACCCAGTTCCCGACCCAGCATCTGGTCGAACTGATCGGCAAGGCCGAGAAGGGCGAGAACTTCTACCAGACAAACCTGTTCGACGGTTCGGAAGACGCCAACAAGGTGATGGCGACCACCGTCGTCGTCGGCAAGAAGACTGATGGCGAGAAGGCCGATCCGGAAGCGCCGGCGCTGGCGAAGCTTGCCACCGACAAATACTGGCCGGTCGACATCGCCTATTTCGACGACAGCGCCCAGAATGGCGAAGAAGTGCCGGAATACCGGATCAGCTTCAAGCTGCATGAGAACGGCATCACCCGCGATCTCACCATGGACTATGGCGACTTCTCGATGACCGGCAAGCTGGTCAATCTTTCACTGTTCGACCAGACAAAGCCTTGCCCAGTATCGAAATAATTGGCCTGGTATCGAAATAATTGGCCCTGTATCGAGATAACCGGCGCGGTATCGAAATAGCGGGAATGTGCAATTGAGCGGGCCACGGCGGGCTTGATGGCGGTCTATGTCGACGCGGCGATCTGGAAGTGGGCGGGCCATCTCTGGTGCCATCTCCTGGCCGACGATACCGACGAGTTGCATCGCTTTGCCGCCGAACTCGGCGTCAAGCGCTCGTCCTACCAGGGACCGCCCAAGACATCGGCGCCGCATTATGACATAACCGGCTTCGAGCGCGACCGCGCGGTGCGGCTCGGCGCCATCGAATGCAGCCGCGAGCAGATCGTCGCCATCTTCCGACGCGTGCGGGTGCCCAACGGAAAGGCCAGGCGATGACACCTACGGCATTTCTCGCATATTGCGCCGCCGTCACCCTTGCCGCCGCAACACCCGGACCAGCGATGTTCGCGGTCATCACCAATGGCGTGTCGCGTGGGTTTCTTCGCGCCTTCATAGCCGGCGTCGGAGTCGCCGCCGGCGATGCCGTGCTGGTCACTCTGGCGCTGCTCGGACTGGTGGCGCTCGCCCAGACCTTCGAATGGATCTTTCTCCTGCTGAAATATGCGGGCGCCGCCTATCTGATCTTTCTCGGCGCCAGAATGTGGCGGGCCTCGGCGACGCAATCAAATAAGGCGCAGATGGCCGAGGCGAGATTATCCAGGTCTTTCTTCCTTGGCGCGTCCATAGCGCTGGGGAATCCGAAGGCTATCCTGTTCCATGCCTCGATCATGCCGCTGATCCTCAATCTCGACACCATGACCTTCACCGATGGCTTGCTGGTGGTTGCGGTCGTGATCAGTGTCAACGTCCTGACCATGGGGCTCTATGCCGCGCTGGCGGGCAGGGCCTCAGGCTGGTTCAGGACGCCGAAGCGCATGCGGCTGATGAACAGGTTTGCCGGCAGCGCCATGATCGGCACCGGAGCGCTGATTGCCGCACGCTGAGCGGTGAAGCGCCTCGTCGCTTGCGTTTGTCGCGCATCCCCTCTATATGCGCGCTCATTCCACACACGGACTTTGGTGTCTGCCCGGGAGAAATCCGGCTGAAACCTCCGGTGGCGTTCGAGGACTTTGTCCAAAAATGCCTGTGTCCGTGGAGGCTAACCGGAAAGGAAATGAGAATGGCACTGCCTGATTTCAGCATGCGCCAGCTTTTGGAAGCTGGCATTCACTTCGGCCACCAGACCCATCGCTGGAACCCGAAGATGGCGCCCTACATCTATGGCGCCCGCAACAACATCCACATCATCGACCTCAGCCAAACGGTGCCTTTGCTGCACCAGGCGCTGAAGCAGGTTTCCGACACCGTTGCCAAGGGCGGCCGCGTGCTGTTCGTCGGCACCAAGCGCCAGGCGTCGGACATCGTCGCTGACGCGGCACAGCGTTCGGCCCAGTATTACGTCAATTCGCGTTGGCTCGGCGGCATGCTGACCAACTGGAAGACAATCTCGAACTCGATCCAGCGCCTGCGCAAGCTCGACGAGATGCTGGCCGGCGAGGCCCAGGGCCTCACCAAGAAGGAGCGCCTCAACCTCGACCGTGAGCGCGAGAAGCTCGACAAGGCACTCGGCGGCATCAAGGACATGGGCTCGACGCCCGACCTGATGTTCGTGATCGACACCAACAAGGAAGCGATCGCCATCCTCGAGGCCAAGCGTCTCGGCATTCCGGTCGTGGCCATCATCGATTCGAACTGCGATCCGGACAAGATCGACTTCCCGATCCCCGGCAATGACGACGCGGCCCGCGCCATCCAGCTCTATTGCGACTTGATCGCCAAGGCTGCGATCGACGGCATCGCCCGTCAGCAGGGCGCGCTCGGTGTCGACATCGGCGCTTCGGTCGAAGCTCCCGTCGAGCCTGCGCTCGATCCGGCTCCGGCTTCGGAAGCCCCCGAAGCTTGACAATCGAAGGCCGGCAACGGCCTTCATCTTTCTCATATTTTGGCACGCTAGACAGACGCATCATCGAATATCGATGGTGCGTCGGTGCATTTAAACCAAAGAGGCGACAATGAGCATTTCGGCTGCACAGGTCAAAGAACTCCGCGACTTGACCGGCGCGGGCATGATGGACTGCAAGGCGGCGTTGACCGAGACCAACGGCAACATGGAAGAGGCCGTCGACTGGCTGCGCAAGAAGGGCATCTCGAAGGCCGACAAGAAGGCTGGCCGTACCGCGGCTGAGGGTCTGATCGGCGTTGACAATGGCGTGCGCGAAGCTGCCGTCGTCGAGGTCAATTCCGAGACCGACTTCGTCGCCCGCAACGCCGCGTTCCAGGAAATCGTTGCCAATGTTGCCAAGGTGGCGCTCGCCTACGGCACGACCGAAGCAGTGGCTGCCGCCAAGTATCCGAACTCGGACAAGTCGGTTTCCGACACCATCAAGGACGCCGTCGGCACCATTGGCGAAAATATGGGTTTCCGCCGCTCGGCCAAGCTGACCGTTCCGCACGGCGCCGTCGCTACCTATGTCCACAACGCCGTCGCCGACGGCCTTGGCAAGCTCGGCGTGCTGGTCGCGATCGAAACCACCGGCAATGAGCATGCCGCCAACGCGTTCGGCCGCCAGGTCGCCATGCATGTCGCCGCCACCAACCCGATGGCGCTGACCGCGGAGCAGATCGATCCGGCAGCGGTAGAGCGCGAGAAGGCGATCTTCTCCGACCAGGCGCGCCAGTCCGGCAAGCCGGAAGCGATCATCGAGAAGATGGTCGAGGGCCGCATGCGCAAGTTCTATGAGGAAGTCGTGCTTCTGAAGCAGGCCTTCGTGCTCAATCCCGACATCACCGTCGAGAAGGCACTCAAGGATGCCGAGAAGGACATCGGCGCTCCGGCCAAGATCACGGCCTATCTGCGTTTCGCGCTCGGCGAAGGCATCGAGAGGGAAGAGACCGATTTCGCGGCGGAAGTCGCGGCGGCGGTCAAGAAATAGCCTTTTCCAGGGCTAACTCTTTGTTTTGACCCAATTCCCAAGGGAAAGCGCTACGCGCTTTTCCCGGGAAAACCGCTTCAGGCAACTCGGCCGGGTGTCCGCAAGGGCGCCCGGCCGATTTCGTTTGCGGTATCGATGAAGGCCCTCAGCTTCGGCGCCATCGCGGCCCGGCGTGGGAAGTAGAGAAACAGCCCAGGTTCCTCGATCGCCGATTGCGGCAGAACCTGGACGAGGCGGCCGGCGGCAAGATCCGCGCGCGCCAGCGGCTCGAACATATAGGCGAGCCCGACGCCTGCAAGCGCAAGATCGATTGCCGCAAGCGAATCCGTCACCACAACGCTGCCCCGCGTCTCCATGGCGATGTCCTTGCCATCCTCGACCAGATCCCAGCGATAGAGTGCTCCGGAACGGACGAGCCGGTAGCCAATGCAATTGTGATTTGCCAGGTCGGCAACGCTGCCGGGACGGCCGTGCCGTCCGATATAGGTGGGCGAGGCGACGATGACGACGGAGAATGGCGGCGTCAGCCGAACCGCCACCATATCCTGCGCGATCATCTCGCCAAGCCGGATGCCGGCATCGAAGCCTTCGCCGACGATATCCACCAGACCCTGGTCGGCGAAAATCTCGACCGTAACCTCCGGATAGCGCTCGGCCATCGCTGCGACCACTGGCGTCACCGCCAATGGGATCGCGATGTTGGAGGCGTTGATCCTGAGCAGGCCAGACGGCCTGCCTTTGACGCTGCGGATACGGTCCATCCGCTCGGCAATGTCTTGAAGGGCAGGGGCCGCCGTTTCCACCAGCGCCTTGCCGGCCTCGGTGAGCGAAACGCTGCGCGTCGTGCGTGCGAACAAGGGTTGGCCGATCCGCTCTTCGACAAGGCGCACCGCATGGCTGACCGCCGAAGGGCTCATGCCGAGTTCGGCAGCGGCAAGCGCGAAGCCGCCGCGCCGGGCAACGGCGACGATCACAGGCAGGTGGGGGAGCAGGTCCCGGTCCATTCATGCATGATATCGCATAGTCCATGCGAACAATGCAATCTTATCGATGTCAGCGTGCCGGTCCACATTGTCGCCAACACGTCGGCGATGGGCTGATGGCATCGAGGAGAAAAGACATGAATGCATTGAAGCAGGTAACTTTCGCGGCAGGCATGGCGTTGGCGCCGATCGATGCCGGCGGGGCGGAGCCATCCGACTGGCGGGCGTTCGCTGACGAGCGCGCGGTGATCCGCATCGCCGATGCCATCGACCGCGCCGTCGACGCCCAGGACTGGAAGCTTGCACGCAGCTATTTCGCGGATCGGGTCACTGCCAATTTCAGCAGCCTTTCCGGACAGCCGACGGCCAACATCGCTTCCGACGACCTGATCGGCGCCTGGGCGGGCAACCTCAAGGGCAGCAAGACAAGCCTGCATTTGCGCACCAACCACCAGGTCGTCCTTGAGGCCGATGCGGCGACCGTTCGTTCCAACGGCTATGCCTGGAACCGGATGGAAGGCAATGGCGACCCGCTTTGGGAAGTCTGGGGCACCTATGAGCACCACCTGACGCGCTCCGCCACCGGCTGGAAGGTCGACGGCTTCACGTTCCGCATGACGCATGAGCGCGGCAATCCCTGGGTCAAGACGGCGCCGGGACAGTGACACTGCGGGCCAGTGACGCAGTAGCTACCAAGCATTGGAGAACGATCATGAGCATGACCTATTACACGCTCGGCAACAGCGGCCTCAGGGTCAGCCGTCTGGCGCTGGGCACGATGACTTTCGGCACGGAATGGGGTTGGGGAGCCGACAGGAACACCGCGCGGGCGATGTTCGACGCCTATGTCGAGGCGGGTGGCAATTTCTTCGACACCGCGGACCTCTACACCGGCGGCACCGCCGAAGCCTGGCTTGGCGAATTCATCGCCGAGCGCGGCTTGCGCGACATGGCGGTGATCGCCAGCAAGTTCGCCATGAACATGCAGCCTGGCAATCCGAATGCCGGCGGCAATGGCCGCAAGAACATCATGCGGGCCGTCGATGCCTCGCTGAAGCGGTTGGGCACCGATTATATCGATCTCTATCTCATGCATGTCTGGGACAGGCTGACGCCGGCCGAAGAGGTCATGCGCACCCTCGACGATCTCGTGCGCGCGGGCAAAATTCGCCATGTCGGCCTTTCCGATGTGCCGGCCTGGTATGCGGGCCGGGCCCAGGCGATCGCCGAACTGCGTGGATATGAGCCGGTCTCGGCGCTACAGCTCGAATACTCCCTGGCCGAACGCGCGATCGAGAACGAGTTCGTGCCGTTCGGCATGCGCCATGGCGCCGGCATCATGGTCTGGAGCCCGCTGGCCAGCGGGCTGCTGAGCGGCAAGTATCGGCTGGCTCAGGCCGGAAACGCCGGTCGGCTCGACGGATTTCGCAACTCGACGCATCCGGGCTTTCAGAAGTTCACCGAGCATAACTGGACCATCGTCGCCGAACTCGAGAAGGTCGCATCCGAGCTTGGCCGCTCCATGTCCCAGGTCGCGCTCAACTGGGCGGCGACGCAGCCGGGGATTGCCGCCGTCATCCTCGGCGCGACGAAGCTTGCCCAGATGCAGGACAATCTTGGCGCGCTGGATTTCGAGATTCCCGCAAGGCTTCGCGACCGGCTGGACGAGGTCAGCAGGACTCCGGCGCCGTTTCCCTATTCCTTTTTCGGTCCGCAAATACAGGCGCGCGTTACCGGCGGTGCCGCGACTGGCGACAAGCCTTCCGGATACGCGTCGCCGGTGCTCGTCGAAGGTCTGCCGACCAGCGTCTCCACCAGTTGATCGATCGGGCAGGGTGCCCATGAAATTGCCGTCTGGGGGCCCCCGGGCGCCCCCCTTCGTGTATCGGAACTCGGCATCGTGCCAATGTTCGGGCGCCTGCGCGAGGGCGGCCAGCCCAGGCGCGCCACATGCAAATGACGAGGACCATATGACGGTGAAGCCCCTCTACCGACGTGTCTTGCTGAAAGCGTCGGGTGAAGCGTTGATGGGCGAACAGCATTTCGGCATCGATGTCTCGGTCGTTGACCGCATTGCCGCCGACATCGCCGAAGCCCGCGCGCTGGGCATCGAGGTTGGCGTCGTCATCGGCGGCGGCAACATCTTTCGCGGCGTGGCCGTCGCCTCCAAGGGCGGAGACCGCGTCACCGGCGACCACATGGGCATGCTGGCCACGGTCATCAACTCGCTGGCGCTGCGAACATCGCTGAACAAGATCGGCGTCGACGCCGTCGTGCTGTCCGCGATTGCCATGCCCGAGCTCTGCGAAAGCTTTTCGCAACGCCAGGCGACCGCCTACATGAACCAGGGCAAGGTGGTGATCTTTGCCGGCGGCACCGGTAATCCGTTCTTCACGACCGATTCGGCCGCCGCACTTCGCGCGGCTGAAATCGGCGCCGACGCGCTGTTCAAGGGCACGCAGGTGGACGGCGTCTACTCGGCCGACCCGAAAAAGGACCCGGATGCGACGCGTTTCGAGCGCATCAGCCATGGCGAAGTCATAAAACGCGGCCTTTCCATCATGGATACGGCTGCGATTGCACTTGCGCGTGAAAACAACATTCCGATAATCGTTTATTCGATCCACGAAAAAGGTGGTTTCGGCGATATTCTGAGGGGCGGCGGCCGCTGCACGGTCGTCGCGGACGATTGATCCGGGGCCTGATCCCGAAGAGGGAAGCCGGTTTTCGACAATCGGACCCGAACGCCCCCGAAGCAGTGAACCCGCGGCAGACGGGTCGAGGAGACTAAGATGAGTGGTGAGTACGACGATCTCAAGCGGCGCATGGATGGGGCAATCGCCGCGTTCAAGCATGACCTGGCTTCGCTGCGGACCGGTCGCGCTTCCAGCAATCTGCTCGATGCGATCCAGGTTCAGGCCTATGGCACCACCATGCCGATCAACCAGGTCGCCAACGTCACGGTGCCGGAGCCGCGCATGATCTCGGTGTCGGTCTGGGACAAGTCTATGGTCGGCGCGGGCGCCCGCGCCATCCGCGAGTCCAATCTGGGCTTCAATCCGATCGTCGACGGCACCAATCTGAGGATTCCGCTGCCGGAGCTCAACGAACAGCGCCGCAAGGAACTGGTCAAGATCTCGCATGGCTACGCCGAGAACGCCCGCGTCGCCGCGCGCCACGTGCGCCGCGACGGCATGGACTTTCTGAAGAAGGCGGAGAAGGACGGCGACATCAGCGAGGACGATCATCGCAAGCGTTCGGACCAGGTGCAGAAGCTCACCGACGAAACGATCAGCACCATCGATCATCTGCTTTCCGACAAGGAAGCTGAAATCATGCAGGTTTAGGTTGGCCTTGGGCTGATCCGAAAGCGAGATCATGACAACGCCCGCGCACGTCGCGATCATCATGGATGGGAATGGACGCTGGGCCAAGGCGCGTGGCATGCCGAGGCTTGCGGGTCATCGCGCCGGGGTGGAGGCGCTGCGCAAGACGGTGCGGGCGGCTCCCGATCTCGGCATCTCCTTCCTGACCGTCTATGCTTTCTCGTCGGAGAACTGGTCGCGGCCGAAGTCCGAGGTCAGCGACCTGATGGGGCTGTTGAAGCTGTTCATCCGCCGTGACCTTGCCGATCTGCACCAGAGTGGCGTGCGGGTCAGGATCATCGGCGACAGGACAGGGCTGCAGGCCGACATCAGGGGGCTGCTCGACGAAGCCGAATCGCTCACCGCCAACAACGAGGCGCTGACGCTGGTCATCGCCTTCAACTATGGCGGGCGCGACGAGATCGTCCGCACGGCGCGCAAGCTTGCCTCGGCCGTGGCGCGCGGCGAGATCGACAGCGAGGCAATCACCGCCGAAAGCTTTGCCGGCTTGCTCGACACGCAAGGCATCCCCGATCCGGAACTGGTCATACGCACCAGCGGCGAGCTCCGCCTGTCCAACTTCCTCTTGTGGCAGGCCGCCTACAGCGAACTCGTCTTCTTGCCGTGCTATTGGCCGGACTTCAACCGCGAGCACCTCGCAGAGGCCTTGCGCGAATTCGCCGGCCGCGAGCGCCGCTTCGGCGGCCTGGGCCCGCCAGACGTCGCTTCGCGACCGGCCGCGGGATGAGCAACCTTCAGCTCCGCGTCATTTCGGCGGTCGTGCTGGCCATCGTCGCCCTTGGCCTGACCTGGCTTGGCGGTCTGCCCTTCCGGCTGCTGTGCGCGGCGATGTCGGCGATGATCTTTTACGAGTGGACACGCATGTCGCGGGCTGTGCCGGCCAGCGGGCTCGGGTTCCTGCCGGAAGCGCTGGCCGCCGTTTTCATCGTCGCCCTGATTGCCGGCCTTTCCTCATTTTGGCTGCTGCCGCTCGTCGTGGCACTGGTTGCCGTGGCGGCGATTGCCGCCCGGGTCGGCAAGAGCGGGCAGTGGGACGCGAGCGGTCTTGCCTATGCTTGCGTGTCTGGCTTGTCGCTTGCCCTGCTGCGTGATGGCGACCATTCGGGGCTGGTCGCAATCCTGTTTCTGTTCGCGGTGGTCTGGGCGACCGACATTTTTGCCTATTTTGTCGGCCGCGCCGTCGGCGGCCCCAAACTGGCGCCGTCGATTTCGCCCGGCAAAACGCGCAGCGGCGCGCTCGGCGGCGCGGTTGGCGGCGTTGTCGCCGGTCTCATCCTGGCCACCATCGCCGGCGCCGGCAACCTGGCGTTGCTCGGTCTCGTGGCGCTCGCGCTTTCGATTGTCGCCCAGGCCGGCGACCTTTTCGAATCATGGGTCAAGCGGCGGCATGGCTGCAAGGATTCGGGCGTGCTCATTCCAGGTCATGGCGGCGTCATGGATCGTGTCGATGGGCTTGTCGCGGCGGCTCTTGCCCTGTACGTCATCGGCTGGATTTCGGCGGGGGCCGATCATCCGGCACGGGGGCTGTTTCCCATTTGAATGGTGTCGTTTCGCGATCCGATGCGGGCATGCCTTGGATTTGCCTGGATTGATGTCACAGTCACGGCGCACCCGCGGAAGAATTGAGGGCCTGAGTTGAACGAGATTCTTCACGCGATTTTCAGCACGGACGGCCTCTTTCTAGGCACGCTGGTGCCGTTTCTCTTCGTGCTCACCGTGGTGGTGTTCGTCCACGAAATGGGCCACTACCTCGTCGGCCGCTGGTGTGGCATCGGGGTCAGGGCGTTCTCGATCGGCTTCGGTCCGGAACTTATCGGCTTCAACGACAGTCATGGCACGCGCTGGAAGCTCTGCGCCATACCGCTGGGCGGCTATGTCAAATTTGTCGGCGACATGAGCGCCACCTCCAGCAAACCTACGGCTGGAGAGCTCGAAACGCTGACCGATGAGGAACGCAAGATTGCCTTCCACACCCAGGCGATATGGAAGCGCGCGGCGACGGTGGCGGCCGGGCCGCTGTTCAATTTCCTGCTGACGATCGTCGTCTTCTCCGTGCTGTTCACCACCTATGGGCGTTATGTCGCCGAGCCCATGGTGGCGCAGGTTACCGCTGACAGTCCGGCAGCCAAGGCCGGCATCCTGCCCGGAGACCGATTCGTCAGCGTCGACGGCAGCAAGGTCGAGACCTTCGGTGACGTGCAGCGCCTGGTTTCGGGCCGTGCCGGTGACACCATCACCTTCGTCATGCTGCGCGGTGGCAAGGAAGTCACCGTGACGGCGACACCGCAGTTGATGGAGCAGCAAGACGCACTCGGCAACAAGGTCAAGGTCGCGGTGATCGGCGTCGTCAACAACAAGGAGTTCGGCCAGCCCCGTCTCGTCACCTACACGCCGGTCGGGGCCGTTGCCGCGGCGGTCGAGGAAACCGGCCATGTCATCCAGCGCACCGGCCAGTTCATGCAGCGTTTCGCCGTCGGGCGCGAGGACAAGTGCCAGTTGGGTGGCCCGGTCAAGATCGCCGACATGGCCGGCAAGGCGGCCAAACTGGGTTTCGAGTGGCTGGTTCAGCTCGTTGCATTGCTGTCCGTAGGGATAGGCATTCTAAACCTTTTGCCGATTCCCCCCCTCGACGGGGGCCATCTCTTGTTCTACGGGGTGGAGGCAGTCATCCGCCGTCCGGTGTCGGAATGGATGATGGAAATGGCCTATCGGGCCGGTCTGCTTCTGGTGCTGTGCTTCATGGGCTTCGTTTTCTGGAACGATCTGTTTGGGTGCTGAAATCATGAAGGAATTTGGCCTGGGCATGGTCGATGTTGAGACGTCGTTTACCATGCCCGGGGATATGAGTGACGCGAAAGCCACGCAACTCGGTTAAGTAAATACAAATTAACCAGAAGCCTTGCGTGTAGGGAAAATCCGGTTAATACGGTAGGGGAAATTACCGCACGTCCGGTTTTCTCGCCGTGGGGACTACGAGAAAAGGTTATTAAGCCCGATGAAGGCAGCATCCAAGTTTCTGAACGCCGCGTCCGCGGCGGCACTGTCCGCCGCTCTGGTCGTACCAGGTGCGCTCGCAGTGCAATTCGTTGCCACATCGGCGGCTGAAGCCGCTGTCGTCAGCCGGGTGGAAGTGAGCGGCAACCAGCGTGTCGACGCCGAGACCATCCGCAACTACATCACCATCAAGCCGGGCAAGGCCTTCTCCAGTTCGGACATCGACAGCGCGGTCAAGGCGCTGTTCGGCACCGGCCTGTTCTCGGATGTCCAGATCAACCAGGTCGGCTCGACCTTGGTGGTCAAGGTTTCCGAATACAAGGTCGTCAACCAGGTGCTGTTCCAGGGCAACAAGAAGCTCAAGGACAACGCGCTTCAGGCCGCGGTTCAGCTGAAGCCGCGCAGCACGTTCTCGCAAGCCACGCTCGATTCGGACGTCGAGGCGGTCAAGGCCGCGTACCGCCGTATCGGCCGTGACGACGCCGGCGTGACCACCCAGATCATGGATCTCGGTGACAACCGCGTGAACGTGGTCTTCAAGGTCACTGAAGGCGACCGCACGCAGATCGCCGCGATCAATTTTGTCGGCAACAGCGCCTATTCCAGCCGCCGCCTGTCGGACGTGATCAACACCAAGCGCTCGTCCTGGGTTTCGTTCATCCTGCGCGATGACGTCTATGACGAAGACAAGCTGCGCGCCGACCAGGAGCTGCTGCGCCGCTTCTATTACAATCACGGCTACGCCGATTTCCAGGTTGTGTCGGCTGTCGGCGAACTCGACAATGCGACGAACAAATACACGGTCACCATTACCGTCCAGGAAGGCGAGCGGTACAATTTCGGCGACATCAGCGTCGAAAGCACGATCCCGGAAGTCGACGCCAAGTCGCTGCAATCGGTGGTCGAGACCCAAAAGGGTGACGTCTACAACGCCAAGAACGTCGAGGATTCGATCATTGCCTTGACCGAGAAGGTGGCCGGTTCCGGCTACGCCTTCGCGCAGGTGACGCCACGTGGCGACCGCAATTTCGAGAACCATACGATTTCGGTGGTCTATACCATCGATCAGGGCACCAAGGCCTATATCGAGCGCATCGAGATCCGTGGCAACGATCGCACACGCGACTACGTCATTCGCCGCGAATTCGACGTCAGCGAAGGCGACGCGTTCAACCAGGTGCTCATCCAGCGCGCGAAGAAGCGGCTGGAAGACCTGAATTATTTTGACAAAGTCGATATCTCGACGGTGCCAGGCTCGCAGCCCGATCAGGTCGTGCTGGTGGTCGACGTGGTCGAGAAGTCGACGGGTGAATTCTCGGTCGGTGCCGGCTATTCCACCGGTGGCGACACGGCGGGTCCGTCGGTCGAAGGATCGATCACCGAGCGTAACTTCCTCGGCCGCGGCCAGTTCATCAAGGTGTCGGCGGGCGGCGGCAAGAATTCACGCGACTACAGCCTGTCCTTCACCGAGCCGTATTTCCTCGGGCGTCGCATCGCCGCCGGCTTCGACATCTATAAGTCGACGCGGGAATACAACAACAATTACGACAGCGACACGACGGGCGCGACGATCCGCTTCGGACTGCCGATCACCAACAGCATCACGACCCAGCTGGCCTACAACATCTCGCAAGAGAAATATAAGGTCGACGATAGTTGCGGTCCTACCACCGTCGGAAACCCAGACGGCACCTGCACGATTTCTCCGGCCATCCTGGATGGCATCGCTCAAAGCCCTTGGATCAAGTCGTCGGTCAGCTTGGGGCTGGTCTACAACACCATTGACGACATGAAGAACCCGCACGAGGGTATCTACGCCAACACGACGGTCGAAGTGGCCGGTCTCGGTGGCGATGCCAAGTTCGTGAAGGTCACCGGACGCGGCAGCGTCTACCAGACTCTATCCGAGCAGCTTGACCTGGTCGGATTGATTTCAGGCGGTGCGGGTCACGTGGAGGCTTACGGCGGCGATGGATCTCTGCGGATATTCGATCAATTCCAAAGCACTGACCGCATGATCCGTGGCTTTGCCTATGCCGGTATCGGCCCGGTCGATCCGACCACGGGTGACCATCTCGGGGGTGTGACCTATTTCAACGCCTCGGCCGAAGCTCAGTTCCCGTTGCCGGTTGTTCCGGAGAGCTTCGGTCTGCGCGGCGCTGTGTTTGCGGATGCTGCAACGTTGTACGGCAGCAAGATCGATACCAGCGTGAACCAGAGTTCGCTTGACATGAAATTGCGTGCTTCGGTCGGTATCGGCCTGATGTGGGCCTCGCCCTTCGGCCCGATCCGTATCGACTATGCGATCCCGGTCAGGAAGGAAGCGACCGACGACGTGCAGGAATTCAACTTCGGCATATCGACCCGCTTCTGATCGGCGGCCAACGATGCTCCCGGATTTTCTGGATCCGGGAGAAATGTTCCGACCTAGCTGGATATAGCTTCTGGAATGACCGATCCGGTGTTCTTCGCGCCATCACGCCGGTATACGGCGGCCGAAGTCGCGAATCTGACCGGCTCGGTGCTTGTCGATTCCGGCCAATCCGACGTTTCTATCTCTGCGCTGGCTCCGGCCAGCGAGGGCGGCGCCAATGCGCTCGTCTTCGTTGACGGCAAGCGTAATTCAGCGCTGATGCCGTCGCTGCGGGCCGCGGCCGTCCTGTGTCCGGCCGAATTCGCCAACAAGGCGCCTGCCGGCGTTGCTGTCCTGATCCATCCGCGACCGCAACAGGCATTCGCGCTGATTGGCCGGCTGCTGTTCCCGACAGCCGCGACCCCGGGGCCAATGACCAGTGAAACCGGTATTTCCCCGCACGCTCATGTCGACCCGACGGCCCATGTCGAAGCCGGCGCGATCATCGAGGCCGGCGTGGTCATCGGGCCGGGCGTCTCGATCGGCAGCGGCACCGTCATCGCGCCCAACGCCGTCATTGGACAGTCCTGCCAGATCGGCCGTGACGGTTATGTCGGGCCCGGCACCAGTATCCAGTATGCGCTGATCGGCAACCGGGTCATCATCCATGGCGGCGCCAGGATCGGCCAGGACGGCTTTGGATTCGTCGGCGGCGCCAAGGGGCCGGAACGTGTTCCCCAGATCGGACGGGTCGTCATCCAGGACGATGTCGAGATCGGCTCCAATTCCACCGTCGATCGCGGCGCCATGTCCGATACGATCATCGGCCAGGGCACCAAGATCGACAATCTCGTACAGATCGCTCATAACGTCCGCATCGGCCGCAATTGCATAGTGGCCGGGCTTTCCGGTATTTCCGGTTCCGTGGTCGTGGGTGACAATGTCACGATGGGCGGCGGCGTCGGGCTGGCGGATCACCTGACCATCGGCACCGGAGCCAAGCTTGCCGCCAGAAGTGGATTTATGAGCAATGTTCCAGCCGGCGAGATCTGGGGCGGTTATCCGGCACAGCCGATGGCGGAAGCCATGCGAGAGATAGCCATGTTGCGCACGATGGCCAGGGCACGCAAGCAGGGCAAGGACAATGGCTGACATGGTGGCGGCGACGACGCTGGAAGCGGTCGACATAATGGGGCTGATGAAGCTCCTGCCGCACCGCTATCCCTTCCTGATGATCGATCGCATCGTCGAGATCGATGGCGACAACTCCGCCATCGGCATCAAGAACGTGACCATAAACGAGCCACATTTTCAGGGGCATTTCCCCGACCAGCCGGTGATGCCGGGCGTGCTGATCGTCGAGGCCATGGCGCAGACGGCCGGCGCCATCTGTATCCGCAGCCTTGGAGCATCGAAGCCGTCGCTGGTCTATTTCCTCACCATCGACAATGCCAAATTCCGTAAACCGGTCGTCCCCGGCGACCAGTTGAAGATCCATGTCAAGAAAATCAAGAAGCGCGGCAACCTGCTCAAATTCGCCTGCGAAGCCCTGGTCGACGGTACCAAGGCGGCCGAGGCCGAGATTTCAGCCATGATGGTCACCGGCGACTGACGATCGAGTGCTATGAAAATCAAGACTTCAATCCATCCTTCTTCCGTCGTGGAAGAAGGCGCTCAAATCGGCCAAGGTGTGCGCATAGGGCCGTTCTGCCATGTCAGCGCCGATGCCGTGATCGGCGACGGTGTCGAACTGGTCAGCCATGTCTCGGTGATGGGCGCGACCACTATCGGAGCGTCTACCAAGGTCTATCCGATGGCGACATTGGGTGCGCCGCCGCAGAACACCAAGCACAAGGGCGGCCGCACCACCCTGGTCATCGGCGCGAACTGCACCATCCGCGAAGGCGTGACCATGCATGTCGGCACCGACACCAGCCGGGGCGAAACGACGGTGGGCGACAACGGCAATTTCCTTGCTTACGCCCACATCGCCCATGATTGCGTTGTCGGCAAGAACGCCACCTTCGCCAATGGCGCTACGCTGGGCGGACACTGCGAGATCGGCGACAACGTCTATATCGGCGGCCTCAGCGCCGTGCATCAATTCGTGCGTGTTGGCGACAACGCCTTTCTTGGCGGGTGCTCGGCTTTTGTCGGTGACGTCATTCCCTATGCCATTGCCGTCGGCAACCGCGCCAGCTTGCGCGGCTTGAACATCATCGGCCTCAAGCGTGCCGGCCTGCCGCGTTCCGAAATCTATCTGCTGCGCAGCGCCTACAAGACGATCTTCGATCGCTCCCGCACCGTTGGAGAGAACATCGAGATCGCCAAGGCGGAGTTCGCCTCTTCCCCGACCGCCATGAAGATCATCGATTTCATCACCACTCGCGGCAAGCGGCACTATGCCGTGCCGTCGCTCAAGGGCGGCGATGGCGACGACACCGATGACGAAGACTAAGACGGCGGATACTGCTCTTGATCTCCCGCCTGATGCCAGGGTCGGCATCATCGCCGGCGGCGGCAGCCTTCCGGTCGAAGTGGCGGCCGGCCTGGCAGAGGGAGGACATCCGCCCGTCATCATCCTGGTCGAAGGTCAGGCCGACCGCCAGTCCGACCTCACAATCTACGAGCATGAAAGTCTCGCGCTGGAAGACATCGGCTCGCTGGCTGCGTTGCTGAGGCGCCGGCGGATCACCCATCTGGTCCTTGCCGGCGAGATCAGGCGCAGGCCGCGGCTGGTCGACATGCGGCCGAGCCTTGGCTTGCTGGCGCTGATACCCTCGGTCGCCATGGCGCTTGCGCGCGGCGATGACGGGCTGTTGAAGATATTGACCCGCGGCCTGGAGGCGCGCGGCGTTAAGGTCGTCGGCGCGCATGAGGTCGTACCCCGGCTTGTCGCTGCCGAAGGGCCTCTGACCAAGGCAGTGCCGAGAAAGTCCGACTGGCGCGACATCGAGGCGGCACGCATGGCGGCAAAGGCCATCGGCGCGCTCGACATTGGCCAGGCGGCTATTGCCATCGGTGGCCGCGCCATCGCTTTGGAAGGCGTCGAGGGCACCCATGGACTGCTCGAGCGGACGCAGCAGCTGCGCGGCCATGGCAGGCTTGCCGGCAAGACGCGCGGTGTCCTGGTCAAATGCGCCAAGCCCGGCCAGGAGTTGCGTGCCGATCTGCCATCCATTGGCCCCCGTACGGTCGAGGCGGCACACGCCGCCGGGCTTGCCGGCATTGCCGTGGAAGCCGGCCATTCGCTGATCCTCGAAGGTCCCGTCGTTCTCGCGCGCGCCAATGCGCTTGGCCTGTTCGTGTTCGGCCTGCCGGCCGCGGAGCCTGGCCATGGCAACTGAGAAGCCGCTGAAGATCGCCATCGTCGCCGGCGAAGAGTCCGGCGACTTGTTGGGCGCCGACATCGTGCAGGCGTTGAAGCGCATGACCGGACGCGAGGTACGGCTCGTCGGCATTGGCGGACGGCATCTGCAGGCGCTTGGGCTGGTGCCGTTGTTCGATGGTGCCGAGATCGCGCTGATGGGGCTCAGCGCCATTCTGCGTGACCTGCCGCGCCTGATGCGGCGGATCAGCCAGACGGCGGGCGCGGTCGCTGCTGAAACCCCCGACTGCCTGATCACCATCGACAGCCCTGATTTCTCGCTGCGCGTCGCCAAAAAGGTCCGCGCCGCCGATCCGTCGATTCCGATCGTCCATTATGTCTGTCCAAGCGTCTGGGCGTGGCGGCCGGGCAGGGCGCCGGCGATGAAGCCCTATGTCGACCACATATTGTGCATCCTGCCGTTCGAGGTGAAGGAGCTCAGCCGCCTCGGCGGCCCGCCCGGCACCTATGTCGGGCACCGCCTTGCGCATGATCCGGGCGTACTCAGCGCTGCGAGAGCGCAGACCCAGCCGCGCGACCTCTCGGGAGATCGCATCAAGACGCTGCTCGTCTTGCCCGGTTCGCGGCGCGGTGAGGTGAGCCGGCTGATCGAACCGTTCGGCGAGACGGTCTCGATCCTGCGGCAGCGCGGACATCAACTGCGTCTGCTGTTGCCGACAGTGCCGCATGTCGCCGACCTGGTCAGGGCCTCGGTGGCGCGCTGGGACCAGGAGCCGGAAATCATTCTCGATCCCGAGCGCAAATGGCAGGCCTTCGGCAAGGCCGATGCCGCGCTGATCGCGTCTGGAACGGTGTCGCTGGAACTGGCGTTGTCGGGCGTGCCGACGATCTCGTGTTACCGGCTCGATCCGGTGATGCGCATGGTCCAGGGCCTGGTCAGGGTGTGGAGTGCCGCCTTGCCCAATCTCATCGCCGACCAGGCGATCGTGCCGGAGCACTACAACCAGTATGTGCGGCCACGCTATCTGGCGCGGCAGCTGGAGGCGCTGTTTTCGGACACCGCCTACCGTAGCTGGCAAAAGGACGGCTTTGCTGAAGTTGTCAGGCGCATGGCCACGGACAGGCCTTCAGGCGAGATCGCCGCGGAGGTGGTGATGGGGTGCATAAAGAAGGCAGTAGGCAGTAGGCAGTAGGCATCTTATTCCCTACTGCCTATTCCCTATTCTATTCCCTACCTTTTCGCGATCGGCACGTAGTCGCGCTCCGGTGCACCGGTGTAGAGCTGGCGCGGACGGCCTATCTTCTGGCGCGGATCCTCGATCATTTCCTTCCACTGCGCGATCCAGCCGACGGTGCGGGCTACAGCGAACAGCACGGTGAACATGGTGGTGGGGAAGCCCAGCGCCTTCAGCGTGATGCCGGAGTAGAAGTCGACGTTCGGGTAGAGCTTCTTCTCGATGAAGTAGGAATCAGTCAGCGCGATCTTTTCAAGCTCCATGGCGATGTCGAGCAGCGGATCGTCCTTGATGCCGAGTTCGCCCAGAACCTCATGCGCCGTCTTCTGCATGATCTTGGCGCGCGGATCGTAGTTCTTGTAGACGCGGTGGCCAAAGCCCATCAGCCGGAACGGGTCGTCCTTGTCCTTGGCGCGCGCGATGAATTCCGGGATGTGATCGACATGGCCGATCTCGCCCAGCATGTTGAGCGCCGCTTCGTTGGCGCCGCCATGGGCCGGACCCCACAGGCAAGCGATGCCGGCGGCGATGCAGGCGAACGGGTTGGCGCCCGAAGAGCCGGCGAGACGAACGGTCGAGGTCGAGGCGTTCTGCTCGTGATCGGCATGCAGGATGAAGATGCGCTCCATGGCGCGTGCCAGCACCGGGTTGATCTTGTATTCCTCGCACGGCACGGCGAAGCACATATGCAGGAAGTTGGCCGCGAAACCGAGATCGTTCTTCGGGTAAATGAAGGGCTGGCCGATGTGGTACTTGTAGGCCATGGCCGCGATCGTCGGCATCTTGGCGATCAGCCGCATGGAGGCAACCATGCGCTGGTACGGGTCGGAGATGTCGGTGGAATCGTGATAGAAGGCCGACAGCGCGCCGACCACACCGCACATCACCGCCATCGGGTGCGCATCGCGGCGGAAGCCGGTGAAGAAGCGCGACATCTGCTCGTGCACCATGGTGTGGCGCGTTACGCGGTAATCGAAATCGTCCTTCTGCGCCTTGGTCGGCAGTTCGCCGTAGAGCAGGAGATAGCAGACTTCGAGGAAATCGCCGTGTTCGGCCAACTGGTCGATCGGATAGCCGCGGTGCAGGAGAATGCCGGCATCGCCATCGATAAAGGTGATCTCCGACTCGCAGCTCGCCGTCGAGGTGAAGCCGGGATCGTAGGTGAAGGCACCGGTGGTGCTGTAGAGCGAAGCGATGTCGATGACGTCGGGTCCGACGGAACCGCTTCGCACCTTGAACTCATGAGTCTTGCCGCCGAATTCCAGCTTTGCCGTGGCCTCTTGGGTCTTGCCGCCAAATTCCAGTTTTGTCGCAGCTTCGGTCATTGCAAACTCCTTCTCGTTTCCTCATGCCGGCAAAGGCAAATTCTGCAGAGCGACACGTCGAAATCACCGCAATGCGCGTATTCGCCACCGCATTTCAGGAGGGTGCGTGCCAGATTGGGCCAGGACCTAATGTTGCACTGCGAAACCCGCCTTTCAATGCCAATCTTCTTGGGCCAGTTTGCTCCTAATCGATTTGATCGGCTATGCGCGCCAGGCTCTCCTCGCGCCCCAGCACGGCAAGCACGTCGAACACGCCTGGCGAGGTGCTTTTGCCCGTCAGGGCGGCCCGCAGAGGCTGCGCCACGGCGCCAAGCTTGTGGCCACCGGCCAGCGCGTAGTCGCGGATCGCGGCCTCCGCGGCCGCGGCCGACCAGTCGCCCGACAGCGCGTTCAAAGCTTCGTGAGCGCCGCGCAGGATCTTGCGGGCATCGTCATTGAGCAGGAGTGCCGCCTTGTCGTCGATCGGCAGTGGCCGCGTGCCAAACAGGAAGGCGGCGCCGTCGACGAGCTCGACCAGCGTCTTGGCGCGCTCCTTCAAGCCGGGAAGCGCTGCCAGCAGTTGCGCCTTGTTGCGGTCGTCGAGGCGCGCGGCCATCGCCGGGCCGCCCTCGAGAAAGGGCAAGGTGGCGATGAAGATGTCCAAGAGTTCGGCATCGGCCATGCCGCGCATATGGGCGCCGTTGATCGCCTCCAGCTTGGCGAAATCGAAACGGGCCGCGCCCTTATTGACGTCGCCTATGTCGAACCAGGACACCATGTCCTCGATCGACATGATCTCGTCGTCGCCGTGGCTCCAGCCCAGGCGCGCCAGGTAGTTGAGCAGTGCCTCCGGCAGGTAGCCCATGGCGCGGTAGGCTTCGACGCCAAGCGCGCCGTGCCGCTTCGACAGCTTGGCACCGTCGGCGCCATGGATCAGCGGGATGTGCGACATCGACGGCACATCCCAACCCATGGCGTTGTAGATCACGGTCTGGCGGGCGGCATTGGTCAGGTGATCGTCGCCACGGATGATGTGGGTGATGCCCATGTCATGGTCGTCGACGACGACGGCATGCATGTAGGTCGGGTTGCCATCGGAGCGCAGGATGATGAAGTCGTCGAGATCCTTGTTGGGGAAGCGCACCTCGCCCTGCACGCGGTCGTGCACCACGGTCTCGCCCTCGGTCGGTGCCTTGACACGGATGGCGCCCTTGACGCCGGGCGGTGCCTCGGACGGATCACGATCGCGCCACTGGCCATTGTAGCGCGGCGGCAGGCCCTTGGCGCGCGCCGCTTCGCGCATCGCCTCGAGTTCGGCGGGGGTCTCGTAGCTGTAATAAGCCTTGCCCAGGCGCACCAGCTCCTCGGCCACTTCGCGGTGTCGCGGCGCGCGCTCGAACTGCGAAACCGCCTCGCCATCCCAGCCCAGACCGAGCCAGGTGAGGCCGTCCAGGATCGCCGCCGTCGCCGCCTCGGTCGAACGCTCCCGATCGGTGTCCTCGATGCGCAGCAGCATCGTGCCGGCGGTATGCTTTGCGTACAGCCAGTTGAACAGCGCGGTGCGCGCGCCGCCTATGTGCAGGTAGCCGGTGGGCGAGGGGGCAAAACGGGTGACGACCTTGTCGGGCATGGAACTCTCGGGAAGCGTCTGGGGCGGGTGTGGGTGCGCGGACTTTCGCGCGTCGCGCGTTCATGTAGCATAGGGCGTCAGGGGTGCAAGGGGCAGACCCAATGGCTGGACGAAGCCGGGGCTTGGATCAGGGCGAGGACGCCGTTGTCGGCGTCAGCGAGCGGTCCCTGTTTGCGATGCCGCTGCCGGCCTCGCTGCCGACGCAATCGCCTCTCGTGCCGGGTTCCGGCAACCAGCCCGCACCGGATATCCCCGCGCCAATTCCGTCGCCGGCCGGCAGGATCGTGCGTGTGCGTCGGCAACTCGGCCGGCTGTCATTGCCGCGCCTGCGCAACGGCATCACTGCGGCGGCGGAGCTGGAGCTTGACCGCGGCATTGGCTTCCTGCTTGTGCCGGTTTGCCTTGCAATCGGCGCGATCGGCTATTTTTCCCTGGCAGCCGAACCGGACTTCGCCAGGCCTGTCGCGGTGGTGGCCCTCATGGGCTTCCTGGCGATTGTCTCGCGCTCGTGGCCGAAAACCCATCTGTTCCTGACGGCGGCATTGCTGTGCGCGCTTGGCTTGCTCGCCGCCAAGGTCGAGACGTGGCGCACGGGAACCCAGATGCTGGGCTCGGAAATCTCGACGCAACTGAGCGGCCGCGTGGTCTCGATCGAAGAGATGGAGACCGGCCGCATCCGGCTTACCATCGACGTGACGTCGACCGCCCGGCCGAAACTGCGCTACGCGCCGGAAAGGGTCCGGCTTTCGACACGCAAGATACCGCCGGAAATGACCGCCGGCTCCCTTATTACCGGCTATGCCAAGCTGTTGCCGCCGACCGGTCCGGTGCGGCCGGACAGCTATGATTTCTCCTTCGACAGCTATTTCGCCGGCATCGGTGGCAGCGGGTTCTTTCTCGGCAATCCAAAAGTCGTTGCAGCCGACGACGCTGGCATGCCGCTGTCGGCCCGCCTTTCATCAGCGATAGAGAACGCCCGCGAAGCCATTGCCGACCATATCAGGGGCAGCGTCGGCGGCGCAGAAGGCGAGATCGCGGCGGCGTTGATCGTCGGCGTGCGCGCCGGCATCCCCGACGAAATCAACGAAGCGATGCGGCGCACCGGCATCTATCACATCATCTCCATTTCGGGACTGCACATGGCGCTGGTCGCCGGCACCATCATGGGACTGCTGCGCGGCGCCTTCGCGCTGTTCCCGGACTTTTCCGCGCGCCGGCCGGTGAAGAAATACGCGGCCGCGGCAGCACTTTTCTCGATCGCCGCCTATCTCGTCATCTCCGGCGTCGTCGTCGCCGCCGAGCGCAGCTTCATCATGCTGGCGGTGATGCTGATTGCCGTCCTGTTCGATCGCGCGGCGCTGACCATGCGCAATCTGGCGATCTCGGCGATCGCCGTCATCCTGGTCTCGCCGCATGAGGTGGTCGGCCCGAGCTTCCAGATGTCGTTCGCCGCGACCGCGGCCCTGGTTGGCGCCTATGCCGGCTGGGCGGATCACCGGGCGGGAAAGACCAGACCGCCGCCGCCGAAGCGCTCCTTGCCGGGTTTCCTGACGCGCAAATTCCTGCTGGCGACAGGCGGGCTGGCCATGACGTCGATCATCGCCGGCAGCGCCACGGCGCTGTTTGCCATCTGGCATTTCCAGCGGGTGTCGCCGCTCAGCCTGTTCGCCAATCTGGCCGTCATGCCGATCGTCTCACTCGTGATGTTCCTGGCCGTTGCCAGCGCGCTGCTGATGCCGTTCGGCCTGGACGCGCCATCCCTTTACCTGATGGGCAAGGGCCTGACCGCGATGATCGCCATTTCGGCGTGGATATCGGAACGCTCTCCGGTCGATGCGGTCGGGCTCATCTCACAGCAATCCGTTCTGCTGGTGGCAATTGCCCTGGTCATCGCGACGATGGCGACGACGTGGCTGCGGCTTGCAGCGCTTCCATTCGCGCTCGCCGGCTTGCTGGTGGTGTCCGACACGCGCACGCCGGATGTGCTGGTCTCGGAAGACGCGCGGCTGGTCGCGCTGCCGATCGGCGGTGGCGAACTCGCGGTCAGCCGGGCCCGGCCGAACGAATTCACCGTCGACAACTGGAAACGCGCGCTGAGATCCGAAACCATCATCCTGCCGGAGATGTTCGACAAGGCGGATGGACAATTCGATATTGCCGATGCCGTCAGCCTGCCGCCGGGAGCGCCGTTCTATTGCACCGACGGTGTCTGTCTCGCCAGGCACCCGTCCGGTGCGATCATAGCGCATGTCGAAGACCGCAAGGATACCTGGAAGGCCTGTGGCTTCGCCGACCTGATCATCGTCAATGACGCAACGGCCTACGACGCCTGCCACAATCCGCTGGTTCTCGTCGTCACCAAACGGCAGCTCGCCCGCAAGGGCAGCGCGGCCATCTTCTTCGACCGCCAATCTGCCACCGGTCCGCCGACCATCAGTTTCGCGGTGGACAGTCCGTATCGGCCCTGGCACGCGCAGCGAAAGTTTTCGCGCGAGGCGAGGGGCCTGCAGCCCTATCGCAAACCTGACAAGCCAAGTGCCGTGCCGGCTCAGTAGCGCCTGATCAGCCCAACGAGCTTGCCCTGCACTTTGACCCTGTCTGGCCCGAAGATGCGCGTCTCGTAGGCCGGATTGGCGGCTTCAAGCGCAATCGAGGCACCCTTGCGGCGGAACCGCTTCAGAGTCGCTTCCTCCTCGTCGACCAAGGCCACGACGATCTCGCCCGGGCTCGCCGTATCGGCGTTGCGGATAATGACAGTGTCGCCATCGAAGATGCCGGCCTCGATCATCGAGTCGCCCTTGACCTCCAGCGCATAGTGCTCGCCGCCCATGATCATGTCCGGCGGCACCGAGATAGTATGCGTCTGATGCTGGATGGCATCGATGGGCACACCGGCAGCGATGCGACCCATGACCGGGATGGACACCGCTGGAACCGCATCGTCGTCATTGCCGGCAGCGGCAAAGCGCGACGGTGCCGGCTTGATTTGGCGGCCGAGGCTGCCCTGACCGAGACCGCCTTGGCCGAGACTTCCCTGGATGACGCTTGGAGAGAATTTCTTCGCCGCGTTGAGGCCCGGCGCGATCGAATCGGGCAGCCGCAGCACTTCCAGCGCACGCGCCCGGTTGGGCAGCCGGCGAATGAAGCCGCGTTCCTCCAGCGCCGTGATCAAGCGATGGATCCCTGATTTGGAGGCGAGGTCGAGCGCCTCTTTCATCTCGTCGAAGGAGGGCGGAATACCGCTTTCCTTGAGCCGTTCATGAATGAACATCAAGAGTTCATGTTGCTTGCGTGTCAGCATGGCGGCCCCCAAGGCATCTGGACAAGGTTTTGATCCAGAATGGTTCTGATCCAGAATCGAAAAAACAAACCCAGAACAAACACTATCTGTTCCAGTTGTGTTCTGCAACCGTTTAAAGTTTAGTGAATTTGGTAAGAGGGCCGTAATCATTTGCAGGGCCGGACAGGCCGGAAATCGGGGATTTTCGCCCGTTGCCGCCCGTCGCCCGCATTGAAATGTCTTGGTTAATAGCCTGCGGCCAGTCTTGCGACATGGCTCGGCATCAGCGGACGGCTGACCCTGGCGAGGCCGATTTTCGCGCCTGCGATCGGCTTGCCTGCCGTGAACGAAACGAAATCAAAACGCCAACAATCGCCGGTTCGGAAGCAGCCAGCCGATCGCGGGCTTCGGCAATCTCGTCGAGCGTCGGACGATGCGGAGGCGCCGAGATCATCCGGCAACCGCTTTCAGGCTGCCGGCGCGCCCGACGTCCTTGTTCGCGTCGCCGTCCTCGGTGTGGACATAGACGTGCAGCGTATAGCCGATGTGGGCCGTCATCAGCGCTTTTGCCCGCTCGACGTCGCGATCCAGGGCGGCTTCCATGATTGCCGTGTGGTGCTCGATCGCCATCGCCTCGCGCAGCGCGTTCATAGCCTCCTCGTAGCCGTCCTTGAGGCCGGCCGCGGCCCGCAATGTCGGCGCCAGCCCAAGAAAGCGATGGTGCCGGCGCAGCTGATCCGAGATCGTCGAGCGAAACCGCAACAGCCAGCTGGACGTCGCCGCACTCAGCAACGACGCGTGAAAAGCCTCGTGGTTCTCGTCCCACTGATCGACGGCGGCATCCGAGGGGTCGTCCACCGCGGTCTTGCACCGGGCGAGCCGGTAGTGCGCGGTGACAACCGCGTCTTCCCACTCCCGGCCGCCTTTCTCCATCGATTCCTGGAAGAGCGGTATCTCGACGACCATCCTCGCGCGCGCCAGATCCTCAAGTTCGGCGCGGGACACGGGGGCGACCGCAAAGCCGCGATTGCTGATGGCGGTGACCAGGCGTTCGGCTTCGAGGCGCGACAACGCTTCGCGCAGCGGCGTCCAGCCCACTCCGTAGGTGCCGCGCAGAGCGCTGAGCTTGAGCGGGGCGCCCGGCATGAGACGGGTGGTGAGGATATCGCGCCGCAGAAGCTGGTAGGCGGCTTCTGTCTTGGTGGAGTTCTTCTGGTCCTGCATTGCGATCCATTCGTTCTCTGCCATTGGAGAAATTATATATGATGGTGGGTGATGGCAAGAATTATATATAATGTTTGACATGCGCCGAGGGACTGACCATGATCGCTGGAGGTGCCCCGAGGCGGCGCTGATCAAATCTGGGAGGAAATGATGTTGAAGTCGAAATCCGCATGGCTGTCAGGATTGGCCCTGGCAGGCGCATTGATGGTCAGCGCCGGCAGCGCCGCGGCCGATCAGATCCGTATCGGCATTGCCAATTTCGGCGAGCATCCGCAATTGAACGCCGCCATAGCCGGCTTCAAGAAGGCGCTGACGGACAATGGCTTCGTCGAGGGCAAGGACGTCGTCTACACGGAGAGCCATACCAATTTCGACGCATCGCTGGTGCCGCAGATGATCGCCAAGCTGCAGGCCGAGCAGCCCAAGCTAATCTACACCATCACCACGCCGGTCTCGCAGATCGCCAAGAAGGCACTCGCGGGCTCCGGCATTCCGATCGTCTTTGCCGCGGTCACCGATCCGGTGGCGGCCAAGCTGGTGCCGTCGTGGGACGCGGGAGATGAAGGTATGACCGGCGCCAGCGATCTGCAGGATGTCGCCGCGGTGATGGCCTTCACCAAGAAGCTTCTGCCGAACGCCAAGCGCTTCGGCGTGCCTTACAATCCAGGCGAGGCCAATGACGTTGCCCTCGTCGAAAAGATCAAGGCGGCGGCGCCTGCGGCCGGCTTCGAAGTCGTGGAGGTCGGCATCGACAACGTCAATGACATCCAGCAACGCATCGCCTCGCTCGCCGGCAAGGCCGACGTTATCTATGGCCCGGCCTCGAACCTGATCCAGCCGGCGATCGCCGCCGTCTCCGCGGCCGCTCGCCAGGCCGGCATCCCGGTCGTCAACTCCGACGACAGCGCGGTCCGCAACGGCACCGTACCGGCAAGCTTCGCTGTCAATTACACGCAGGTCGGCGTCAATGCGGGTAACATCGCCGCCGAGATCCTCAAGGGCAAGGATCCGAAAACGATCGCGCCATCGCGCCCGGCCTACAAAGACCACATGGCGCAAATCTCCCGCAAGGCGATGGCCGCGTTCGGCATCGAGATACCGGCTTCGATGGCCGATTGCGGCTGCATCGTCGACTGATATCGGGACTGAGGGGGGGGGGGGGGGGGGGGGGGGGGGGCCCGGGGGGGGCGCCGCCCCCCGTCAGGTCAGGGAGGAACGATGCTCGAGATCCGATCCGCGCGCAAAGTATTCTACAGGGGCCAGGCCGACGAGAAGATCGCGCTGGACAGCCTCAGCCTGTCATTGGCGACTGGCGAGTTCGGCATCGTCATCGGCTCCAACGGAGCCGGCAAGAGCAGCATGCTCAACGCCATTTCCGGCGCGCTGATCCTCGATTCCGGCAAGATCCTGATCAATGGCGCCGATGTGACAAATATGCCGGTGCACAAGCGCGCCGCCAAATTGGCGCGGGTCTTCCAGGATCCGATGCGCGGCACCGCCGCCAGCATGACGGTGGCGGAGAACATGCTGCTTGCCGATCTGCGCAGCCACAAGCGCACCTTGCGGCAAGGGTTGAACGCCACAAGGCTCGCCTCCTACAAGGAGCGGCTGTCGATATTGGGCCTCGGCCTTGAAAATCGCCTCGACACGCGCGTCGACCTGCTCTCGGGCGGACAGAGGCAGTCCCTGTCGCTGATCATGGCGGTCGGCGGATCACCTGATTTATTACTGCTCGACGAACATACCGCAGCGCTCGACCCGCGCACGGCCGAGATCGTCATGCAGGCGACGGTGCGCGCCGTCAGCGCGCTGAAGCTGACCACACTGATGGTCACCCACAACATGCAGCACGCCGTCGACTATGGCAGCCGGGTGATCATGCTCGACGCGGGCCGGGTCCTGCTGGAAGTCACCGGCGAGGAAAAGGCCAGGGTCACGGTTATCGATCTGATCGGCCATTTTTCCGTCAAGACCGACCGCATGCTGCTGGCGAGCTGATCCCCATGGGCTTTATTCAGGAAGTTCTCTCCAGCTTCATCGCGATCATGCCGGTCACCCTGGCGCAAAGCCTGATCCTGGCCTTTGTCGTGCTCGGCATCATGATCCCGTTTCGCATGCTGAATTTTCCCGATCTCACCAGCGAAGGCGCGTTTCCGCTGGGCGGCTGCGTCTGCGGCGTGCTTTTGGCTGCCGGAGCAGCGCCGGTGACCGGCATCCTGGTCGCATTCATCGTGGGTTTCGCGGCGGGCTGCTGCACCGCCTTCATCCATCTGCGCTTCCGTATCCACACGCTGCTTGCCGGTATCCTGATGATGACGATGCTCTACAGCATCAATCTTCGCATCATGGGGAAGTCCAATCTCTCCGTCTTCGGTTCGCCCGCGGTGTTCGACTGGGTACCGTTCGCGCGGCCGGGTTTTCCGGCCAGCAAGATCGTCGTCGCCGGCCTTCTCGCGCTCGTCGTCTTCGTGTCGCTCCACATGTTCTTCAGGACCGAGAAAGGGACCGCGGTGCGCGCCGTGGGCGCCAATCCTGATATGGCCGAGGCGCAAGGCATCAATGTCTGGGCGGCGACCATCGGCGGCGTCGGGCTGGCGAGCGCGTTTTCGGCGTCAAGCGGTGCGCTGATGGTGCAGTCGCAGGGTTTCGCCGACGTCAATATGGGGCTGGGCATCCTCATCAACGGACTGGCCGCGCTGATGATCGGCGAGGCGGTTGTCGGCAAGCAGACGGTCTGGCGCCAGCTGCTGGCGCCCTTTGCCGGCGCGATCATCTACTACCAACTGGTGTCGTTCTGCCTTGCCGCCGGCATGCCGCCTCCCGATTTGAAGCTTGCCACGGGCCTGTTCGTGCTCGCCATGCTTGCTCTGCCAAGCCTCAAGCGCAGCCGGGGACCCGCGCCGGCTCGCGAAGCCATTCGTGAATAATCGAGGACATCACCAATCATGAACGCAACGCTCGACCTCAAGGCCGTCGAAGCCATGGATGCGGCGGATCCGGTACGCGCCATGCGCGACCGGTTCACATTGCCGGAGGGTGTGATCTACCTCGACGGCAATTCGCTCGGCGCCGCGGCGCCTGCGGTTTTCAACGAGCTGCAGAAGGCCGCGACCAAAGAGTGGGCGCAGGACCTCATTCGTGCCTGGAACACCGCCGGCTGGTTCGATATGCCGGTCGCGCTTGGCGACCAGCTCGGCCGGCTGATCGGCGCCGCCCCGGGCCAGACGGTGGTCTGCGACACGACTTCGATCAACATCTACAAGGTGCTGCATGCCGCACTCGGGATGCGGCCGGACCGGTCGGTCATCGTCGCCGAGGGCGACAGCTTTCCGACCGATCTTTATATGGCCGAAGGCGTCGCCTCGACTCGGCCGGGTACCGTGCTGCGGCTCGAAGGCGTCGATGCGCCTGATATCGAAGAGCTGATCGACGAGCGCGTCGCGGTCATCTTGGTCAACCACGTCAATTACAAATCCGGCCAGTTGCGTGACATGGCCGCGCTGACACGTAAGGCCCATCAAGCCGGCGCGCTGATCGTCTGGGATCTCTGCCACACCGCCGGCGCCTTGCCGGTCGAGCTCGACAGCGCCAATGCCGATTTCGCCATCGGCTGCACCTACAAATATCTCAATGGCGGTCCGGGCGCTCCGGCCTTCATCTATGCCGCAAAGCGTCATCACGGCGATGTCCACCAGCCGCTGAGCGGCTGGTGGGGCCATGCGCGGCCGTTTGCCTTCGAACAGGGTTTTGCCGCCGGCAGCGGCATCCGGCGCTTCCTGTGCGGCACGCAGCCCGTGCTTTCGATGCGGGCGCTGAAAGGGGCGCTGGATATCTGGGACGATGTCGACATGACAGCGGTGCGCACGAAGAGCATTGCGCTGACCGATCTTTTCATCCAGCTCGTCGAAGCAAGATGCGGTGCCTATGGCCTCGAACTGGAGAGCCCGCGGGACGGCAATCAGCGCGGCAGCCAGATTTCCTTCATGCATCCGCATGGCTACCAGGTGATGCGGGCCTTGATCGAGCGCGGCGTGATCGGAGACTTCCGCGCGCCGTCGACTATCCGCTTCGGCTTCACGCCGCTCTATGTCGGCTACAGAGACGTCTGGCAGGCGGTCGAGGTGCTGGAGGACATTTTGCGCACTGAAGCTTGGAAAGAGGCGCGATTTGCGGTCAAGACGGCGGTGACTTGAGAAACTAGAGCCGGGTGCGGACCGTCCAGAGTTCCGGGAACAGCACGACCTCCAGCATCTTCTTGAGATAGGAGGCGCCCGACGTGCCGCCGGTGCCGCGTTTCAGGCCGATGATGCGCTCGACCGTGGTGACATGGTTGAAGCGCCAGCGGCGGAAATAGTCCTCGAAATCGACCAGCTTTTCGGCCAATTCATAAAACATCCAGTAGCGCTGCGGGTCGCGATAGACGGTCTGCCATGCGACCAGGACCGCCTCATTCTCGGTCCGGGTTTCGCGCCAGTCGGTTCGCCCGGCGTCGGCACCGATGTCGAAACCGTTGCGCGCCAGAAGCAGCAGCGCTTCATCGTAGAGCGATGGCTCCGCCAGGATTGCCTCCAGTTTGCCGCTGAGGTCCGGCCGGTGCTTGTGGGGCCCGAGCATTGCAAGGTTGCGGTTGCCGGCCATGAACTCGATGGCGCGATATTGCCAGGACTGGAAGCCCGAGGACTGGCCGAGCGCATCGCGGAACTCGGTGTATTCGCTGGGTGTCATCGTGCGCAGCACGTCCCAGGCATTGTTCAACTGCTCGAAGATGCGGGCGACGCGCGACAGCATCTTGAAGCTGGGCTCAAGCCGATCGGCACGGATGGAATGGATCGCGGCACCGATCTCGTGCAAAGCGAGCTTCATCCAGAGCTCGGAGGTCTGGTGCTGGATGATGAACAGCATCTCGTCATGCGCCGACGACAGCGGCGTCTGCGCCTCCAGCACTTTCTCCAGATGCAGATAGTCGCTGTAGGACATGCGTTCCTTGAACGACATCTGGGCGCCTTCGGACGCTGGATCGTAGGGCTCGCTCAATTGACGGTCTCCGTGCGCAGCCGGAAGCGCTGGATCTTCCCTGTCTGGGTCTTGGGCAGCGCGGTGATGAATTTCACCGATCGCGGGTATTTGTAAGGTGCGATGGTGGCCTTGACGTGGTCCTGCAGGCGCTTGACGGTCAACGCGTCCGGCGCCACGCCTTGCACCAGCACGACATGCGCTTCGACGATCTGGCCGCGCTCGGCATCGCCGGCCCCGATGACTGCGCATTCGGCGACATCGGGATGCGACAGCAGCGCCGCCTCGACCTCCGGTCCGGCGATGTTGTAGCCGGCGCTGACGATCATGTCGTCGGAGCGGGCGGCGAAATGGAAGAAACCGTCTTCGTCCTGCGTGAAGGTATCGCCGGTAAGGTTCCAGCCGTCGCGGACATAGTCCCTCTGCCTGTCATCGGCCATGTAGCGGCAGCCGGTCGGTCCACGTACCGCAAGCCGTCCGGTCGCGCCGCGCGGCACTTCACGCATCTCGTCGTCGACGATGCGGGCCTCGTAGCCGCCGACAGGTTTGCCGGTCGATGCAGGCTTCATGTCGTCGAAGCGGTTGGAGATGAAGATGTGCAGCATTTCGGTGGCGCCGATGCCGTCGAGGATCGGCTTGCCGGTCTTCTTCGTCCACTCCTCGAAGACTGGAGCTGGCAATGTCTCGCCGGCCGACACGGCGACACGCAGCGACGACAGGTCCGCCCCTTCGTCCATGGCCTTCAGCATCGCGCGGTAGGCAGTCGGCGCGGTGAAGGAGATAGTCGCTTTGTAGGTTTCGATGATGTGGATCATGTTGGGCGGCGTCGCCTGCTCCAGCAGCGTCGCCGCCGCGCCGAAGCGCAGGGGAAAGATGGCAAGCCCGCCAAGGCCGAAGGTGAAGGCGAGTGGCGGCGAGCCGACAAAAATATCGTCCGGCGTCACCTGCAGGATTTCGCGGGCATAGGCGTCGGCGATGATCAGGAGATCGCGGTGGAAATGCATCGTCGCCTTCGGCACGCCTGTCGTGCCCGAGGTGAAGCCGAGCAGGGCGACATCGTCGCGGCCGGTGTTGACGGCGGTGAAGGTCACCGGCTTGTCGAGCGCGGCGCGATCGAGTTCGGCATCATGGTTGGCGGTGCCGTCGAAGCCGATGACCTGTTTCAGGAACGCGCTGTCCTTGGCGCAGGCGGTCATCTCGTCCATCAGCCTAGTGTCGCAGAGCGCGGTGGTGACCTCGGCCTTGTCGACGATCTTGGAGAGCTCGCCGGCGCGCAGCATCGGCATGGTGTTGACGACCACGGCGCCGACCTTGGTGGCGGCCAGCCAGCAGGCGACCATGGCAGGGTTGTTGGCGGAACGGATCAGCACCCGATTGCCCGGCTTGACGCCATAATTCTCGACCAGCGCATGGGCGAGCCTGTTCGTCCAGTCGGACAGCTCCTTGTAGGTGCGGCGGCGGCCGTTGCCGATCAAGGCGGTGTGGTCACCAAGCCCCTTCTGCACCAGCCTGTCGGTCAGTTCGACACCGGCGTTGAGGTGTTCAGGATAATCAAAACCGTCGAGCAGGATATCGGGCCATTGTTCCGGCGGCGGCAGGTGATCGCGCGTGAACGTGTCGATATGCGCTGAAGGCCCAAGCATCTCGCCGCTATCCTATGTGCTACCTGGCCAATGCGCGAGGCATCTGGCCGAAGGCGGTTAATCCGTCGTTCCTGTCTTTCGTGGAGGTTTCGTGACGCCGGCTGCACCTGCTCGACCATGCCATCGGAAGATGGATATCCGAGATAGGGCAGCACAGCAGACCTCCCATTTTGCCGACTGTTCCGCAGGCAGGATCGCACCAGTCGAAATTTGTTTCAAGCCTAAAATGTTTTGCCCTGGAGCATTGACGCGTGGCATGGTGGCCGCCATTGCTAGCGCTGAAACGATGCCGCTTCGGGGGAGGGTGCCGATGATCGAACATCGCATTGCCGATTGGAACAATGCCTACGCCAACGGCGCGAATATCGCCGGTAGCGACCGGTGGCCCGCCGCGTGGGCGGAGCCGGCGCAAGCGTTTCGCGATGCGCTGTCGGCGCAGGGTCGCGCAAGGTTCGATGTCGCCTATGGCGATAGACCGCGCAACCGGTTCGATCTTTTCCTGCCCGATGCCGCTCCCAGGGGGCTCGTGGTGTTCATCCATGGCGGTTACTGGCTGGAGTCCGACAAGAGCGGCTGGTCGCACCTAGCCAAGGGCGCGGTCAGCAGCGGCTTCGCCGTGGCGATGCCGTCCTACACGCTGTGTCCGGACATACGCATCGCCGGCATCGTCAGCGAGATCGGAGCGGCGATCAGCAAGGCAGCGGCACTCGTTGAGGGACCGCTGATGCTGACCGGCCATTCGGCCGGCGGCCATCTTGCCACCCGAATGGTGACCACGACCACGCCGCTGGCCGCCGATGTGGCAAGGCGCGTACGCCATGTCGTTTCGATTTCGGGCCTGCATGACCTGCGTCCGCTCATGCGCACCGGCATGAACGAGGCGCTGGCAATCGACGAGCACGAGGCGCTGACTGAAAGCCCGGCCCTGCTGCGGCCAATGGACGGCGCCCGCATCACCTGCTGGGCCGGCGGCGGCGAGCGTTCCGAATTCCTGCGCCAGAATGCGCTGCTGGCCAACATCTGGATCGGCCTTGGCGCCGCCACCAGCGCCGTAGTCGAGCCCGACCGGCATCACTACGACATTGTCGACGGGCTTGCCGATCCGGCGCATGCGCTGACACGGGTCTTGATCTCGGAATAATCAAGATCTTTTGTGACCTATATCAGTGCTTATGTTGCTATTCTTCAGCGTAGCATCAGCACGTTGCAAGTGTCACCGGCAGCGGATGCGGGGGCAAAGGGGGCGCGCACGACAAGCCCGTTGGCGTCGGCCAACATCCGCAGCATCGAAGAATCCTGGATACTGAATGGCGTCGCCACCAGCCCGCCATCGTCTTCCCTGACCATCGCCCGCACATAATCCTGGCGCAGATCATTGGCCGCCATTGCGGCGCCCAGCCGGGCCTGGCGGACGTCCTGGCGATAATCGCGGCCGCCAAGCCTTGCCAGAATCGGCTTCAGGAACAATTGCGAACAGACCAGGCTTGCCACCGGGTTGCCGGGCAGGCCGATGCATCTGATGTCGCCGAGGCGGCCGAACATCAGCGGCTTGCCGGGGCGCATGGCGATCTTCCAGAAACCGAGCGTCATGCCTTCGCCGGTCAGCACGTCATGGATCAAATCGTGGTCGCCGACCGAGGCGCCACCCAGCGTGACGATGACATCGGCGCCAGCGGCAACGGCTTTCCTGACCAATGCCGCGATTGCGTCCTTGCGGTCGGCGGCAATGCCGAGATCGAGCGCGCGGGCGCCGACCGATTGCGCCGCCGCGGCGACACCATAGGCGTTGGACGAGATGATCTGGTCCGGCCCGAGCTCGCTCCCGGGCGGCAGCAACTCGTCCCCGGTGGCGATGATGGCGACCAGCGGCCTCTTCACCACGCTCACCCGAGGGTGATTGGCCGATGCGGTCAGGGAAAGCGCCGCCGGATCCAGCATCCGGCCTCTTTCCAGCAGGACATCGCCTGTCGCGAAGTCGAGGCCCACGCGGCGGATGTTGCGTCCCTCAGCGGTGGGTTCGATCACTTCGATATCGCCGCGGCCGAGATCGCGGACATTTTCCTGGATGACGATGGTGTCGGCGCCATCAGGCAGCGGCGCGCCGGTGAAGATGCGTACCGCCTGGCGCTTGCCGACTATACCGTCAAAACCGCGCCCCGCCGGCGCCATGCCGATCACCGAGAGTTTCGATGGCACCGAGGCCATGTCGGCGGCGCGCACCGCATAACCGTCCATGGCCGAGGCGTTGAAAGGCGGCTGGGTGCGAAGCGCCACGACCGGCTCCGCCAGCACGCGATCGATCGCCTCGAAAAGAGAAACGCTTTCGCCAGCCAAGGGTGCTGCGCCGTCAAGCAGGCGCTCGAGCGCCTCGGCGACCGGAAGCAGCGCCATCAGGCGCCCACCTTGTAGTCGCCGGACTTGCCGCCGGTCTTTTCGACCAGCCTGATGCCGGAAATGACCATGGCGCGATCGACGGCTTTCGCCATGTCGTAAATGGTCAGGCAGGCCACGGAAGCGGCGGTCAGCGCTTCCATCTCGACGCCTGTCTTGCCGGTGACGCGCGCCAGAGCGGTGACTTTCAGCCCAGGCAGGGCATGGTCCGGCTCGATGTCGACGGAAACCTTGGTCAAGAGCAGCGGATGGCAGAGCGGGATAAGCTCATGCGTCCGCTTCGCCGCCATGATGCCGGCGATACGCGCGGTGCCGAGCACGTCACCCTTCTTGGCGTTGCCGGCGAGGATGGTCTTCAGCGTTTCGGGCTGCATCGAGACGAAACCCTCGGCTATCGCGGTGCGGGTCGTCTCTTGCTTGTCGCCGACATCGACCATGTTGGCCTCGCCTTGCGCGCCGAGATGGGTGAGGGCGGCTGCCATCGTCAGACTGCCTCGGTCAACGCCTTGCCCGTCAAAAGCAGGCGCGTCGCCGCGGTGACATCCTCTTGCCGCATCAGGCTTTCGCCGACGAGGAAGGTGCCGATGCCGGTCTTTTGCATCCTGAGGCAATCGTCATGCGTGAAGATACCGCTCTCGCTGACCAGCAGCCGGTCGCCCGGCACCATCGGCGCCAGCCGCTCCGAGGTCTTAAGGCTGGTTTCGAATGTTCTCAGATTGCGGTTGTTGATGCCGATCAGCCGCGACGACAGTTTTACCGCACGCTGCGTCTCGGCCTCATCATGCACCTCGATCAAAGCATCCATGCCGAGTTCGGATGCGGTCGCTTCCAATTCGCTCGCCAAGGCATCGTCGACGATGGCCATGATGATCAGGATGGCGTCCGCGCCCCAGGCGCGGGCCTCATAGACCTGGTAGGGATCGAACAGGAAATCCTTGCGCAGCGCGGGCAGGGCGGTGGCTGCCCGTGCCCGGGTGAGGAATTCCGGCGCGCCCTGGAAGGATGGTGCATCGGTCAGCACGGAAAGGCAGGCAGCGCCGCCTTTTTCATAAGCCTGTGCCAATGCCGGTGGATCGAAGTCGGCCCGGATCAGCCCCTTGGACGGGCTCGCTTTCTTGATCTCGGCGATCAGGGCGAAGTTGCCGGATCCGCGCTTCGCCTCGAGTGCGGCGAGAAAACCACGCGGTGCGTCGGCATCCTTGGCTCGCGCCTTGATCTCCGCCAGCGGCGCGCGTGCCTTGGCGGCGGCGATCTCGTCGCGCTTGTAGGCTTCGATCTTGCGCAGAATGTCAGACACGGTTCACCCGTTCGAGATTTCGACCAGCCGGTCAAGCACCTGCAAAGCGCGGCCGCTGTCGATGGCCTGCGCGGCGAGCGTGATGCCGTCGCCCAGCGTCGTCGCCTTGCCCGCAATCACCAACCCGGCGCCGGCATTCATCAGCACGGTGTCGCGATAGGCGCCGGCAGCTCCCCCCAGCATATCGCGCAACGCGCTGGCGTTGTAGGCGGCGTCGCCGCCCCGGAGATCGTCCTTGGTATGGCGCTTCAGTCCGACCTCTTCCGGGGTCAGCGTGAAGCTGCGGATTTCGCCGCCAACCAGTTCGGCAACCTGCGTCTCACCGGTGGTGGTGATCTCGTCATAGCCATCGCCATGGGCGACCCAGGCATGTTCGGTGCCCAGCGCCTTCAGCGTCTCGGCCACCGGCATGACCCATTCCGGCAGGAACACGCCGACCATCTGCCGCTTGACGCTGGCCGGATTGGAGAGGGGCCCGAGCAGGTTGAAGATGGTGCGGGTGCCGAGCTCGACGCGGGTCGGGCCGACATGCTTCATCGCCGGATGGTGCGCGGGGGCGAACATGAAGCCGACGCCCGCCTCATGGATGCAACGGCCGATGAGCTCCGGCGAGAGGTCGATCTTGACGCCGAGCGCGACCAGGACATCGGCGGCGCCGGTCAGCGAGGACAGGCCGCGATTGCCGTGCTTGGCGACCGGGACGCCGCTGGCGGCAATGACGAAGGCCGAGGCTGTCGAAATGTTGACGCTATGGGAATTGTCGCCGCCGGTGCCGACGATATCGATCGCGCCTGGCGGCGCCTCGACGCGAAGCATCTTGGCGCGCATGGTGGCGACGGCACCGGAGATCTCACTCACCGTCTCGCCGCGCACGCGCAGCGCCATCAGGAAGCCGCCGATCTGCCCCGGGGTCGCGTCGCCTGACATGATGATGTCGAAAGCCTCGCGCGCTTCCTCGAAGGAAAGCGCGCTGCCGGTCGCGACCTTGGCGATATGGGTTTTCAGCGCGCTCATCTTGTCGAGGCTTGGGCGACGGCGGCCTGGTCGACGCGGACGTCGTACTGCGTCTGCAACTGCGCCACCAATTGGTCGAGCAGATCGTCCGACATGCCGGAGGTGAAGGATTTCTGCGCGTCCTCCGGTACCGAGCTGGCATCGGCCCCGGCTGGTTCGAACACTTCGGCGACCTTGAACAGGATCTGTCCGTCGCCGGTGGGCGAGGGGATCAACCCGGTTCCGCCTTCGCCGACGCCGAACATCACGGCAGCGCCTTCCTTGCCGAAGTCCGCATCGTCGGCTTCACGCTTCAGACCGCGCTTGGTCTGCTTCTCCAGCTTGAGCTCACCGGCGATGACGTCCAGCGTGGCGCCGGCCTTGAGCCGCTTTTCGAGTTCGTCCGCCTTGGCGGCGAGGCGCTTGGTGGTCTCGGCGGCCGTCCAGTCGGCGACGACTTTCTTGCGGACCTCATCAAGCGTCCGGTCGCGAGCCGGCGTGACCGAACTGACCTCATAGAAGACGAAGCCATTGTCCGCCGTGGTCAGCCCGTCGTTTTCAGTGTTGGGTTCGGCATCGAAGACGGCCTTGATCAGCTCCGGCGATTCCGGCAGGTCCTTGACGATCGAACCGTCCGGCCTGAGGCCTGAGCGATCGATGGCGTCGATCGTGATGTCCTTGAGCTTCAGCTTGGCCGCCGCGTCGGCCAGCGAGCTGCCGGAGGCGCGAGTGTCCTCGTAATTGTCGTGCACATCCAAAAGGATGCGGCTTGCCTCACCCAGCGCCAGGTCCTTGCGGATCTGGTCCGACACTTCGGCCAGCGGCTTCACCACTTCGGGCTTGATCTCGGTGACGCGCAGCAGAACCGGACCGAAGGCGCCCTGGACGACCGGGCTGACCTCGTTCGCGTTGAGCGCAAAGGCGGCATCGGCGACCGCCTTGTCGGCGATCTTGTCCTTGGCCAGCGTGCCGAGCAACGTGTCGGCCGGCGTCTTGCCTTCGGCCGCGACGAGCTTGTCGAAGGTGGCGCCCGCCTTGAGCGAATCAAGCGCGGCCTTGGCCGCGTCCGGCGTCTTGAACACGAGTTGCTCGATGGTGCGCATTTCGGGCGTCGTGTAGCGCGCCTTGTTCTTGTTGTAGTCGTCGCTGACCTGTTGGTCGGTGACCGCGGTCGTATCCATGATGTCCACCGGTTCGAGGCGGACATAGGAGAATTTGCGGTATTCAGGCGCGGCGTAGGTTTTCTTGTTGGCCTCGAAATAGGCCTGAAGCACGCTGTCACTCGGCGCCTCGACCGGCTCGACGAGCGCCTTTGGCAATGTCAGATAGTCGACCGTGCGGTCCTCGCCGCGATAGAGCGCGACCGCCTTGAAGAAGGTGTCCGGCGCCTTGAGGCCGTCCGAAACTGCCTCGACGATCTGCTGGCGCACCGCCACCTGGGCGCGGTTCTTCAGATAATCCTCGGGCCGCATGCCGATCTCGCGCAGCATGTATTCGAACGTCCTTCTGTCGAACTGGCCGCCTGGGCCTTTGAAGGCCGGATCCTCGCGTGTCAGTTCCGCCAGCCTGTCCTTGGACAGGCCGAGCCCCAGTTTCCTTGCTTGTTCGTCGAGAACGGCGCCGGAAACGAGCTGAGCCAGGATCTGGTTGTCGATGCCGAGCCCCTTGGCCTGTTCGTGGGTCAGGCGCTGTCCGAACTGCTGCGACATGACGGCCAGCTGGCGATCGTAGGCGAGGCGGTATTCGTTGATCGACACCTTGGTGCCGCCGGCGGTTATCACCGAATCGTGGCCGGCAAAGCCGCCCATCAGGCGCCCGGAAATGCCCCAGGCGGCGAAACTGACCACCAGGAGCGAAAGCAGTGTCTTCGCGACCCAGGTGCCTGCCGCGCTTCTCAATGTACCAAGCATGGTTACTTCCGATTTATGCGCATTTTCGCATGCGCCGAGTCTGAAACAAGCGCAATAGCGCCCTTCCGGTCCACTGTCGATTGCTTTGTGGCCTGATTTTGGTAGTGAGGGCCAGAGCCAGATATTGCCCGGAGAAGCAGACCATGACGCCAGGAATTCGCCCGCTCGTCGCCGGCAACTGGAAAATGAACGGCACCAGTGCCTCGCTGAACGAACTGAGGATGATCGGCAACGGGTTCATGAGCGGGCTCGATGCGGAAACCGAAGCCTTGGTCTGCGTTCCCGCGACGCTGCTTTCCCATGCCGCGGAGATTCTTTCGCGCACGCCGGTCCATGCCGGCGGCGAGGACTGCCACGCCAAGGAAAGCGGCGCCTATACCGGCTGCATCTCGGCGGAGATGCTGAAGGATGCCGGCGCGAGCCATGTCATCGTCGGCCATTCCGAATGCCGCGAACAACGCGGCGAGGACGATGCGACGGTCCAGGCCAAGGCCACCGCCGCATGGCGCGCCGGGCTCGTGGCCATCATTTGCATCGGCGAGACACAGAAGGAACGCGAGGCTGGAGCCACGCTGGAGGTGCTGTCGCGCCAGGTCGCCGGCTCGGTGCCGCCAAGCGCCACCGCGTCCAACACCGTCATTGCCTATGAGCCGGTATGGGCGATCGGCACCGGCCTGACGCCAACCGCGGCCGACGTTGCCGAAGCGCATGCGCATATCCGCGAAAAACTGGCGGAAAAGCTTGGCGCCGTAGCCGCCAAAATGCGCATTCTCTATGGCGGCTCGGTCAAGCCGTCCAACGCGGTCGAACTGCTGGGTGTCAGGAATGTCGATGGCGCACTGGTCGGTGGCGCCAGTCTGAAAGCAGCGGATTTCCTTGCTATCGCGGAAGCCTATCGCAGCATTTCCGGATGAGATTTGCGATGATGGACGCGTCGCGGCGCGTCCAAATTCGTTGCAAAGGTGGCGTTGCTTCCCATATTCCGGCCACGGGCTTGGAAATGCCGTGAAAGCATTGTATTGAGCCGCCTCCAATTCACCGGTCGTGTTCGCGGCCGGGCAAGGCCTTGCCAGGATAAACTATGCAAACCGTACTGATCGTCATCCATCTCATGGTCGTGCTCGCCCTTGTCGGCGTGGTGCTGCTGCAGCGCTCCGAAGGCGGCGGCCTTGGCATTGGTGGCGGATCGGGCTTCATGACCGCGCGTGGCGCTGCCAACGCGCTGACCCGCGCGACGGCGATCCTGGCGGCCGCGTTCTTTGTCACATCGCTGACCTTGTCGATCATTGCCCGCTACGGCGAGAAGCCGATCGACATCCTCGACCGCGTTCCCGCGACGTCGGGTGAAGCCGGCAAGGGCGTGCTCAACCAATTGCCCGGCACGACCACTCCGGCACCCGCCGGCAACGCCAAGCCGACGCCGCCATCCGGCAACGGTGCCGCGACGACGCCTCCGGCCACCGCGCCGGCCGCCGGCTCGACGCCGCCGGCAAGCAGCGGCACCACCAACACCGCGCCGGCCGCCCCCCAGGTCCCGAACCAGTAGCTTCCGCTCGCTCCAAAGCGCGATCTGTGATCGTTTGAACACAGTCGCGGCAAATGCTGCGCCATCACGAAGATTCGACGGGTAGTGGTGCTGCCTCGCGCTTGAGGCATCCGCATTTATTCGACTATAGATTGCACGCGGCATTTTCGGTGTCCTTGGGGGACGCCGGGCGACGCCGTGGGCAACAAGCATTAAACGATCGGATCTTCGCCATGCAGCTTCGCAGCTTCATTTTCCTGGGACTTTGCGCCGCACTCGGCCTCAGTTCCCCGGCTTTCGCCGGCATGCCGGCCAATATGGCCGCCAATCAGTCGGTCGACAGGACCGACGCCATCAACATCGCAGTCAAGAGCGATGCGGCGCAGTTGAGGCTTCTCAAGAAGAAGAAAAACCCGACGCCGGACGATCTCGCCCAGATCAAGAAGATCGAAGCCAAGATCGTTGCCGACAAGGAAGACGCCAAGGCCAAGGCGCTTGAAGCCAGGAAACTGGCGATGCGCGAAGCGGCCAAGGCCCGGGCCGAGGCCGCACGCCAGGACTTCCTGGCAAAAAGGGGCCAAAGTGCCTCTGCCACTGAAGTGGCCGAAGCCAATCCGGCCAAGAAGGCCGTCAAGGTCATTGAGCCGATGGAACCGATCGCGCCGATCCAGTCGGCCGAGCCGCTCCCGGCCGAGGCCATGAACGTCGCATTGACCGGCAACAATGGCGAGTTGCGCAGCGAGGTCCTCGGCGGCCAGAAGCAGCCGAGCGGTGGTCTGTTCGCCGGCCTGTTCGGCGGGATCTCGTCATCCGGCTCCTCGATCAGCTATCTGCCCGAGACGCGCGCGCTCGACTCGGCGCTTGCCCAGAAGAACGCCAAGAAGCCGTTCAAGGTGAAGCCGGAATTCGTGCCTCAGGACGTCGAATTCACGGGCTACGATGCCGGCACCATCGTCATCGACACCAGTGCGCGCCGGCTCTATCTCGTCGAATCATCGAGCACCGCGCGTCGCTACGCCATCGCGGTCGGCCGTGAAGGCCTGCAGTTCAAGGGCACGGTCGCCGTCGGCGACAAACAGGAGTGGCCGCGCTGGATCCCGACGCTGGACATGCAGAAGCGCGAGCCGAAGCACTACGCCCAGTACAAGGACGGCATGCCCGGCGGCGGCCAGAACCCGCTCGGCGCACGTGCCATCTATCTCTATGACGGCAAGAAGGACACGCATCTGCGTATCCACGGCACCATCGCGCCGCAGTCGATCGGAACCAGCGCCTCCAACGGCTGCTTCCGCATGATGAACGAGCACGTCATGGACCTTTACAGCCGCGTCAGGGTCGGTACCAGAGTCGTCATCATCTGACGTTTCCACCATCATGCCGAAAGGGCCGGCTCAGCCGGCCCTTTTGTTTTGCCTTGATCACGACCAAGCCTGTTCGGTCGTGATCCCTGGACAAACCGAAACCGTTTGTCCGGACAAACCGACCGTTTGTCCGAGAAAACCGGATTCCACTTTTCGGGATCACGGTCTGAGCGCCTTTTTGGGAAAAAGCCTTCGCGGCGGTTTTTTCTCTGGCGGAATCAATCCGGCCGCGTTAAGCGATGACTCCCATGGCGCGATATGTATTCATCACAGGCGGCGTGGTTTCCTCACTTGGAAAAGGCATAGCCGCAGCGGCCCTTGGGGCTCTCCTGCAGGCGCGAGGCTATCGCGCACGCATCAAAAAACTCGACCCATACCTCAATGTCGATCCAGGCACGATGTCGCCGTACCAGCACGGCGAGGTGTTCGTCACCGATGACGGTGCCGAGACCGATCTCGATCTTGGCCATTACGAGCGCTTCACCGGCCGCTCGGCCAACCAGCAGGACAACATCACCACCGGCCGCATCTACAAGAACATCATCGAGCGCGAGCGGCGCGGCGATTATCTCGGCGCAACCGTGCAGGTCATTCCGCATGTGACCGACGAGATCAAGAATTTCGTCCTCAACGGCAATGACGATTATGATTTCGTGCTGTGCGAGATCGGCGGCACGGTCGGCGACATCGAGGCGATGCCGTTCCTCGAGGCGATCCGCCAGCTCGGCAACGACCTGCCGCGCAACAACGCCGTCTACGTGCACCTGACCTTGATGCCCTACATTCCGACGGCGGGCGAGCTGAAGACAAAGCCGACCCAGCATTCGGTCAAGGAACTGCGCGGCATCGGCATAGCGCCCGACATCCTGCTGGTGCGCGCCGACCGCGCCATTCCCAAGGAAGAGCGCCGCAAGCTGTCGTTGTTCTGCAATGTCAGGGAAAGCGCCGTCATCCAGGCACTCGACGTGCCGCATATCTACGACGTGCCGATGGCCTATCACAAGGAAGGGCTCGATTCGGAAGTGCTGGCCGCTTTCGGCATCGATCCGGCGCCGAAGCCGCGCATGGAACCCTGGCAGAAGGTGTCCGACCGTATCCACAATCCGGAAGGCGAGGTGACCATCGCCATCGTCGGCAAATACACCGGCCTCAAGGACGCCTACAAATCGCTGATCGAGGCACTCTCGCATGGCGGCCTGGCCAACCATGTCAAGGTCAAGCTCGACTGGATCGAGAGCGAGATTTTCGAAAAGGAAGATCCGACGCCGTGGCTGGAAAAGGTGCATGGCATCCTGGTTCCCGGCGGTTTTGGCGAGCGCGGTTCGGAAGGCAAGATCCTGGCGGCGAAGTTCGCGCGCGAGCGCAAGGTGCCGTATTTCGGCATCTGCTTCGGCATGCAGATGGCCTGCATAGAGGCGGCGCGTTCGCTGGCCGGCGTGGAACATGCATCCTCGACCGAGTTTGGCCCGACCGAGGAACCGGTCGTCGGCCTGATGACCGAATGGCTGAAAGGCAACATGCTGGAGAAGCGCCGCGAAACCGGCGATCTCGGCGGCACGATGCGGCTCGGCGCCTATCAGGCCGAACTCGCCAAGGGCTCGAAGATCGCCGACATCTATGGCGATACGCAGATTTCCGAACGCCACCGCCATCGCTACGAGGTCAATGTCGACTACAAGGAACGGCTCGAGGATTGCGGCCTGGTGTTTGCCGGCATGTCGCCTGATGGCGTGCTGCCGGAAACGGTCGAATATCCCGACCATCCCTGGTTCATCGGCGTCCAGTATCACCCCGAGCTGAAGAGCCGGCCGCTCGATCCGCATCCGCTGTTCGCCAGCTTCATCGAGGCGGCGGTCGAGCAGTCGCGCCTCGTGTAGGCGCCGTCAAGCGAGACGCGCCTGATGCAGACCTATGTCGCGCTCCTCTACAGCATCGTTCTGGGCGAGGGGCGCCGTGTCGTCATGTCGGACCTCAAGGCAATGGCGGAAAACCTTGGCCTGAAGAACGTTCGCACTTTGGTGGCGACAGGCAACCTTGTCTTCGAGAGCGAAAAGACCTCGATCTCCGCACTTGAAAAGCGGCTGGAGGCGGCGTTCGAACAGGCCTTCGGCCGCCACGTCGACATCATTGTCCGCCGCGCTGGAGATTGGCTGAAACTGGCAAGCCGCAATCCATTCCCGAGAGAATCGGTGGAAGCCGGCGACCAGGTCGCGGTGCGCGTGATGCGCAAGCCCGTGGCCGAAGATGCCCTATCGGGGCTTCAAGCCCATGCCGGGGAGGACGAGAAGGTGCTCCTGGCCGGCGGCGACATATGGCTGGTGTTCTCGCGGGAGCGGCCAAGCTCGCGGCTGCTTGCCGCCGCCAGTCACAAACGCATGGGCATCGGCACGTCGCGCAACTGGAACACGGTGCGCAAGCTGGCCGAGATGGTTGGCAACAGGCAACAGGCAACAGGCAGTAGGCAGTAGGCAGTAGGGAAGCAGTTCTCTATTCCCTAGCTCCTACTGCCTACTCCCTGATTTTCAAGCCTTCGCCATCTTGGCGCCGGCACTCACGGCTGCGGTGCGCAGCACGTAGTAGATGACGCCGGCAATCGCCACGCCGAAGAACCACCCATAGACACCCCACCAGGACGGCAGCCAGTTGGTGAAGTTGGGCAGGATCGACGAGAAGAACGCGCCGATGCCGGCGGCGATGAAGGCGTTGACGTGCCAGCCGCCCTGGAAGCGGAATTCGCCATCCTCGCGATAGAGCGCCTCGACATCGACCTCGCCTTTGCGGATCAGGTAATAGTCGACCATCATGACGCCGAAGATCGGTCCCATAGTTGCGCCGATGACGTTGACGAAAGAGGCGGCACTGCCTTCCCACGGCGCGAAGGGGTAGAGCACAAGCGCGATCAGTGCTGCGATATAGCCGCCCTTCTTGAAGTCGATCTGCCTGGGAAAGACGTTGGAGAAGTCGAAGGCCGGCGAGACGAAGTTGGCCACGACGTTGATGCCGAGCGTCGCCACCGCGAAGGTCAAGGCGGCGAGAGCAGCCAGGAACCAACTGTCGAACTTTGCCGAGATCTGGTCGGGGTGCAGCAGCACCTCGTGATAGACGTCGTAGGCGGCAATGGTGGTAACGCCGGCGACCAGCGAGAACAGGATGAGATTGACCGGCAGGCCCCAGATGTTGCCCTTGCGCAGTGCAGCCTTGTCCGGCGCGTAGCGTGCGAAATCGCAGAAGTTGAGATAGAGCGCCGAGAAGTAGGTCACCCAGATCGCGGCGACCGCGAACAGCGAGGTCCACGAGCCCGGCTCGCCGGGCACGCCGGCGTCCTTGGTCTTCTCCTTCAGCACATCCATCGGGATGTCGCTGGTGAAGGCGAAGGTTCCGGATTTGACGCAGAGATAGATCGCCAGGATCAGCATCATCACCCAGACCGCAGGCCCCGCCCAATCCTGGAAGCGGCGCACCGTCTCCATGCCGCGCTGGATGATCAGCAGCTGCAGCGCCCAGATCACGACGAAGCAGATCACTTCCAGGCCGGAATGGCCGAGGAAATGCGTGTTGGCATTGAAATCGGCGAACCATTGCGAGCGGATCAGCAGCGCCACGATCGCGCCGGAAGCGGCGGCCGTTTGCGCGCCGTACCAGAAGCAGGCGACGATGGCGCGCACAAGTGCCGGTATGTTGGCGCCCCAGATGCCGAAGGAGGCGCGGGCCAGCACGGGGTAGGGCACGCCAGTCTTGACGCCGGCATAGCCGACCATGTTCATCAGCACGTAGATGATCAACGACCCGATGCCGATGGCGATGATGAAATTGACGAAGCCGCCGCAGAACAGAAACAGGCTGGCGGCGAGATAATAACCCCACAGGCTGTGAACGTCCGACGTCCAGACGTTGAAGATCGAGAATGGTCCCCAGTTTCGAACCGTGGCCGGAGCGAGGTCCTCATTGTATAGGTCAGGCGATGCGCCCTGTATCGTCATTGCAATGTTCCCCTTTTGCAAAAACGCGCCCTCACGCGTTGACCGCAGAGGTTACGCCTGACGCAGGGGAACCGACAAGCAACCAATTTGCCGGCTTTGGCCTTAAAGATATTCAATGCGAACCGCGATTATCGAGGGATCGTAAAGGTGGGTCGCTGTTGAACCCTAACGATCGGTGATTCGACTGTCCAATGCATGTCGCCGGCTTTGGGAGAACGACATGCATGCGCGACGCGCTTAGGTGATGGCCATCGCGCGCTTGTGGTCCTCGACTTCGGAAAGCAGCCAATCCTGAAACAGGCCGGTGCCCGGCTTGTTGCCGATGCTGCGACGTTGGTGCAGGTAGATGCCAGCCGGATAGGTGTGACGGGCGCGAAACGGGGCGACAAGCTTGCCTTGCTGCAGAAAATCCTGCGCCATCATCGTGTCGGCAAGCGCGATGCCAGCGCCGTTGACCGCCTCGCGCATGATCAGCGTGCAATCATCCAGGGTCGTGCTGGATTTCGGTGATGTCTCCAAAACGCCTTCCTGCTCCAGCCAACGCTTCCACCTCATGGTCTCGCATTCATGGATCAGATGGTGATTGACCAGATCGGCGGGTGATCGCAGCGGCACCGGCCCTTCGAGCAGCGAGGGTGCGCAGACCGGCGTCAGCAGCAGCGGGATCAGCAGCGTCAAGGCCGGGCCGGCCTTGTAGACGAATTCGTCGACGATGGCCAAATCGAAGTTGGCCCGCTTGCCCGAACTCGAAATCTCCAGATCGACGGACGGATGCAGCCGGCGAAAATTCGGCAGCCGGTCCGCCAGCCAAAGATTGAGAACAGCCGGCACGCACAAGACCCGGACACGCTGGGTCCGGCCGTGGCTCGGGCCATCGGAGAAGCTGACATCGTCGGTGGCGCGCCAGATGGCCTCGAATGCTTCCGAGAGGCTGCGCGCATAGTAGGAGCCCCTGATGGTCGGCGTGATCTGGCGAAAGCCGCGTTCGAACAGATCCTGGCCAAGATTCCTTTCAAGTGCACGGATGTGGCGGCTGACGGCAGAGGGCGTCAGGTGCAGTTCTTCGGCTGCGTCCTTGACGCTGCCGAGACGTGCGGCGGCCTCGAAGGCGCGCATGCCATTGAGTGAAGGTAAGGCCATTGCCCGATCATGAATTGTCAGTTGAGTTTTTGTCAATCGACATGGACAAAATTGGCGTTTGATCACCAGGGTCCTTCGGGGATACCCAGAAGGCAAGAGCGACCAAGTCGCCATCAGAAAACGATTATTTGGGGCCTCCGGCACCATTCCACCAGTGGCAGAGACCGGCCTGATCGGTTTTCCCCGCTGGCAGGCGAAGCTTTGCGCAAAGGGGCGCGGAGGCCGGGCCAAAATGGGAGAATGACTGCTTATGCCTCAATCGCCAGTGCCGGTCTTTGAAGCGGCCGACGAGATTTCGGCTGAAGCCGCTGTCGTCGTGATCCTGCAAACGGCCAAGACAGGCTTTGGTCCACGGGCAGCGGCGCTGGATGTCGAGTTAAGCGGGATTTTGTCCCGTGCCTGCTCCGACCCGGACGCTTTGGCCGAGTCTGGCACCTGCATCGATGTGATCGCTCCCCAGACTGTATCGGCCCGGCGCGTCATCGTTCTCGCTTTGGGCAAGGCTGAGGCTTTAACCACGCTGTCACTGGCGCGCGCCGGCGGTTTGCTGGCCGCGCATCTCGAAGGCAAGAGTGAGTGCGCGGCTACCTTGCTCCTGGACCCGATCGCCGGTGTCGACCTGCCGGGCACGGACATCCTGGCGCGCGTGGCGCTCGGCATGCGGCTGCGGCGCTATCGCTTCGACATGCGCAACCAACGCCAGGGTGCCGGCGCGGATAGAACCCTGCGTGTGCAACTGGTCGGCGCAAGCGGCGCCGAGCTAGCCCCGGCGCTGGCACGGATCAACGCCATTGCCGACGGCGTCGAATATGCGCGCACGCTGGTCAATCTGCCGCCGAACCATCTCCATCCCGACAACTTCCACGATCACCTGGAGCCGCTGCGCGAAGCCGGCATCGACGTCGAGATCCTCGATACGACAAAGCTCGGGGAACTCGGCATGAATGCGATCCTGGCTGTCGGGTCAGGGTCGGTACGGCCGCCGCGCGTTGCTGTCCTGCGCTATCGCGGCAAGGGTGCTCCTGCGCAGCCCATGGCTTTCGTCGGCAAGGGCGTATGCTTCGACTCCGGCGGGCTCTGCATCAAGCGCGGCGAGCAGATGTTCGACATGAAGGCCGACATGGGTGGCGCGGCCGCTGTTGTCGGCCTGCTGATAGCGCTGGCCCGGCAAGGCAGCCCTGTGCATGCTGTCGGCATTCTGGGCATTGCCGAGAACATGCCGTCCGGCACCGCGCTGAAGCCGCGCGACATCATCACGACGGCTTCAGGACAGACCGTGGAAGTGTTCGACACGGATGCGGAAGGGCGCCTGATCCTAGCCGACTGCCTTTACTATGCGGCTTCGCGCTTCAACCCCTCGGTGATCGTCGATCTGGCGACGCTGACCTATTCGGTGATGCGCGGCCTCGGATCGATATTCGCCGGTCTGTTCAGCACCGACAATGCCATCGCCACGCAGATGATCGCGGCCGGAGAAACGGTCGGCGAGCGCTTCTGGCAGTTACCGCTCGACCGGGCCTACGATGAGGGGCTGCAGTCGCCATTCGCCGATATCCGGCACCACGCCAAGGACATGGAAGATGGCGACGCGCCCTATGCGGCGGCGTTCCTGCGCCACTTCACCGAGGATCGGCCCTGGGTGCATCTCGACATAGCCGGCAAGGAAATGGCCGACAAGGATCAACCGCTCGGCCGGGAAGGCGCCACAGCGTTCGGCGTGCAGATGCTGGAAGAATGGGTCCAGGCCAACCGCAAGGTGAACTAGGCGCCCACGGACAACGACAAGATGCCTTCAAAACGTGCAAGGAGCCGGGATGTCGTCTGAGATCAGTAGTAGGGAAGGGCGAGCCGCCTTCGGCAGCTACGAAACCTGGTATCGAATCTCCGGCGAACTGGATGCCGACAAGGCCCCAATCGTGATCCTGCACGGCGGTCCGGGTGTCGCCCACAATTATGTCGATGCCTACAAGCTTCTTGCCCGAAGAGATCGCGCCGTCATCCACTACGACCAGTTGGGTTGCGGCAATTCGACTTTGCTGCCCGAGAAGGGCGCCGACTTCTGGACGCCCCGGCTTTTCATCGACGAGCTTGAAAACCTGGTCGACCATCTCGGCATTCGCGCCGGCTTCCATGTCCTTGGCCAGAGCTGGGGCGGCATGCTGGGCGCCGAATATGCGGTGACGCGGCCGAAGGGTCTGAAGTCGCTGACCATCGCCAACTCGCCGGCTTCCATGAAGCTGTGGGTCGAAGAGGCCAACCGGTTGCGCACCGACCTGCCCGGGGATGTCCAGGAGACACTGACCCGCCACGAGCAGGCCGGCACGACGGGCGATCCCGCCTACCAGGCGGCAACGATGGTCTTCTACGAACGGCATGTCTGCCGGGTGGTGCCTTTCCCGCCCGAGGTAACCGAGACCTTCGCCCAGGTCGTGCGCAATCCGACGGTCTATCATGTGATGAACGGGCCCAACGAGTTCCATGTCATCGGAACCCTGAAGAACTGGAGCATCATCGATCGCCTGCCGGCCGTCGATGTTCCGACGCTGATCATCTCCGGACGCCATGACGAGGCGACGCCCGCGACCGTGCAGCCCTACAAGGACGGCATCAAGGGATCGCGCTGGGAGATATTCGAGCATTCCAGCCATATGCCGCATGTCGAAGAGCAGGACCTGTGCATGCGGGTGGTGGGAGACTTCCTGGACGACAACGACAACAGAGAAAAGGGGAACTAAGCATGAAGAAACTGCTTCTGGCGGCGTCAGCCGTGGCATTGCTGGCCGGCACCTGGCTGGCCCCGGCGCAGGCCGAATATCTCAAAGAGCACCGAGGCGGCACCATTCGCCTTCTAGCCCGCTCAGCGGCGGGAACGCTCGATCCGCACATCAACTACACCGACCAGGGCTGGCAGATGTACCAGCCGATCTATGACGGCCTGGTCGCCTTCCGCAAAGCCGAGGGCATGGATGGCTTCACCATCGTACCCGACCTCGCCGAGGCGCTGCCGCAGGTCAGCAATGACGGCAAGACCTTCACCTTCAAGCTGCGCAAGGGCATCAAGTTCTCCGACGGCCATGATCTCAGCGTCAAGGACGTCGTCGCCTCCTTCCAGCGCATCTTCAAGGTTTCCGGGCCGACCTCCGGTACTTTCTATGCCGGCATCGTCGGCGCCGACAAGTGCCTGGCCGACACCAAGAGCTGCACGCTGGAAGGCGGCGTTGTCGGGGATGAGGCCGCCGGCACAGTCACCCTCAACCTCACCAAGCCTGACGCCGAGATCCTCTACAAGCTCGCCTTGCCGCACGCCGTGGTGCTGCCGGCGGACACGCCCGCGGAAGACATGGGCTCCAAGCCGATTCCCAGCACCGGCGCTTACATGATCTCAGCCTTCGACCCCAACAAGGGCATGACGGTGTCGCGCAACCCCAATTTCAAGCAGTGGAGCGAGGACGCGCAGCCGGACGGCTATCCGGATCTCGTCCAATATGATTTCGGCCTGTCCGAGGAAGCGGCCGTCTCGGCGATCCAGAACAGCGAAGCAGACTGGATGTTCGATGCGCTGCCGAGCGATCGTCTCGGCGAACTTGGCAGCAAGTCCATGGACCAGCTTCACATCTCGCCGCTTTCAGCGTGGTGGTATGCGCCGCTGAACAACCGTCTCGCTCCGTTCGACAACGAAAAGGCGCGCCAGGCCGTTGCCTATGCGATCGACCGCAACACGCTGGTCAAGCTGTTCGGCGGCAAGGTGCTGGCCTCGCCGGTCTGCCAGGTCCTGCCGCCGGACTTCCCCGGCCATGAAGATTACTGCCCCTTCACCAAGAACCCTGGCGCCAAATGGTCGGCGCCCGATCTCGACAAGGCAAAGCAGCTCGTCGAGGAATCCGGCACCAAGGGCCAGAAGGTGACCATCATCGCCGAGGACACCGCCATCTCACGCTCCATCGGCGTCTATCTGCAGAGCGTGCTGACCAGCATCGGCTATGTCGCCGACGTCAAGCCGATCTCGTCCAATATCCAGTTCACCTACATCCAGAACACCAACAACAAAGTGCAGATGTCCATCACCCAGTGGTACAAGGACTATCCTGCGGCTTCGGACTTCCTGAACATCCTGTTCTCCTGCGCTTCCTTCCGTGAAGGGTCGGACGCTTCGATCAACATCGCCGGCTTCTGCGACAAGGATATCGACGCCAAGATGCAAAAGGCGCTCGATCTCGGCGTGACCGACCAGAAAGCCGCAGACAAGATGTGGGCCGAGATCGACAGGCAGGTCACGGACAAGGCGCCGGCGGTGGGCCTGTTCACGCCGAAGCGGCTTGACTTCGTCAGCAAGCGCGTGGGCAATTTCAAGTTCAACCGGCAGTTCAACTGGATGATCACCCAATCCTGGGTGCAGTGATGGCCTGGGTGCAGTAACGAACTGCGGAGAGGGGCGCGTCCGTGTCGAACCAAGTCGCTGCCATGCCGCGCAAAACGCGAGGGCCCTGGGCCGTCGCGTTTGCGAAGCTGGCAAGGAACAGGGCTGCCATGGCGTCCTTGGCCGTGTTCCTCCTTATTGTCCTGGCTTGCGTCAGTGCGCCTCTCTATGCGCACTGGGCGCAAGTCGACCCTTTCGCCTCGACGCTCGACGCCGTCATCCAGATTGACGGCGCCGACATCGCGGTGATGGAGCCGTCGACGGAGGGGCTCGGACTTGGCTACACGCCGCTCGGCCCGACCTGGCGGCTCGGCAACTACTTCCTTGGCGCCGACAGCCAGGGACGCGACGTCATGGCAAGAATGCTCTATGGCGGACTGATCTCGTTGCTGATTTCCGCCGCCGCGACCATCTTCACCTTGATCCTCGGCACGTCGGCGGGACTGATCGCCGGCTATTTCGGCGGCATCACCGATACGGTCCTGTCGCGCCTCCTGGATGTGCTGTGGGCCTTCCCGATCTATCTCCTGGCGATTTCGCTTTCCATCGTCACCATCGCGCAGGGTATTTCGATCGGGCCGATCGAGATCGAGTCGGGCAGCCTGTGGCTGCCGGTCATCATCATCGGCATCGTCTACGTGCCCTATGTGGCGCGTCCGATACGCGGGCAGGTCCTGTCGCTGCGCCGCAGCGAATTTGTCCACGCCGCGGTCAATCTGGGCGTGCCGGGATGGCGCATCCTGTGGCGCGACATCCTGCCCAACATCACCACCACGCTCATCGTCTTCGTGCCGCTGATGATGGCGCTGAACATGCTAACGGAATCGGCGCTCTCCTTCCTGTCGATCGGCGTGCAGCCGCCGGCGGCGAGCTGGGGCACCATCATCCAGGACGGACAGGCATTGCTCTATACGCGGCCGCTTGTGGCGCTGGCGCCAGGCCTAGCGATCGCCGTGTCCGTCATGGCGCTCAACGTCTTCGGTGACGGCCTGCGCGACGCGCTCGACCCACGCTCCAAGGTTCGGCTGGGGCGCGACTGATGATCTACGCCATCCTGCGCCGTTTCGGTCAGATGCTGTTCGTGATGTTCGGCATCTCGGTCATCGTCTTCCTGATCTTCTTCGCGACGCCGGGCGCCGATCCGGCGGCGCGCATCGCCGGCCGCAACGCGTCGCCCGAAGTGCTGGAGGCGGTGCGCCACAGCTTCGGCTTCGACCGGCCGCTCTACGTCCAGTACGTGACGATGATGGAGAAGATCTTCGTCACCGGCGATCTGACCTCGTTCGTCAATCGCGGCTGGAAGGTGGTGCCGGCCGTGCTGGATTCGATCCCGGTCACGCTATCGCTGGTGTTCGGCGCGGCGATCCTGTGGGTGGTGGTGTCCATCATCATCGGCATCATCGCCGCCGCCACGCGCGACAGCTGGCTGGACAAGGTTCTGATGGCGCTGGGACTGCTCGGCATTTCCATGCCGGTCTATTGGCTGGGCGAGGTGATGAACCTGATCACCCAGAGCCGTTACCACGACAGCTGGCTGTTTTCCTGGGTGCCGCCGCTCGGCTACAAGAATTTCTCGGACGATCCAAAAGGCTGGTTCCTGACGCTGGTCATTCCGTGGATCACGCTGGCCATCCTCTACATCGGCATCTACGGACGCGTGCTGCGGGCGGCGATCATCGAATCCCTGCAGGAAGACTATATCCGCACGGCCCGCGCCAAGGGCCTGTCGGAAACCCGCATCCTGCTGCGCCACGCGCTGCGCACATCGCTGATTGCCTTCGTCACCCTGTTTGGCCTCGATTTCGGCGCGCTGGTGGGTGGCTCCGCCTTGCTGACGGAGGTGGTGTTCGGGCTGCACGGCATCGGCAAGCTCACCTATGACGCGCTGCAGAATCTCGATCTGCCGATGATCATGGCAACGGTGATGTATGCGTCCATGTTCGTGGTCATCGCCAATGCGGTGGTCGATTTCGTCTACATCCTTCTCGATCCGCGCCTGAGGACGTCATGATACTGTCGGTGCGTGACCTCAGAGTATCCTTCCGGACCGATGACGGGCTGGTGCGGGCCATCGACGGCGTTTCCTTCGATCTTGGGGAAAGCGAGATTCTCGGCGTCGTCGGCGAATCCGGTTCCGGCAAGACCGTATCACTGCTGGCCGTGATGGGCCTCATCACCGACCCCAATGCCGTCATCGAGGGCTCGATCCGTTACAAGGGCCGCGAGTTGGTGGGACTGCCGGCGCGTGAACTTCGGCGCCTGCGCGGCAACGAGATCGCGATGATCTTCCAGGATCCGATGACGGCGCTGACGCCGGTCTACACGATCGGCTGGCAAATCGCCGAGCAGATCCGCGCACATCGAAACATCAGCAAATCCAAAGCGATGGAGCGCGTCGAGGAACTGCTGGCTGAGGTGAATTTTCCCAATCCGCACGAGGCGATGTCACGCTACCCGCATCAGCTCTCCGGCGGCATGCGCCAGCGGGCGGTGATTGCAATGGCGCTGTCGTGCAATCCGGCCCTGCTGGTGGCGGACGAGCCGACCACCGCGCTCGACGTGACGGTGCAGGCCGGCATTCTCGATCTCGTGCGCAAATTGCGCGCGACGCACAAGTCGGCCGTGGTCTTCATCACGCATGACATGGGCGTGGTCTCCGAACTCGCCGACCGCGTCATGGTCATGTATGCCGGCCGCGTGGTGGAACGCGGCAGCCGCATGGAGCTGTTTTCCGATCCGCGCCACCCCTATACGCGCGCGCTGCTCGGTTCGATCCCGCCGCTGACCGGTGAAAAACCGCGCCGCCTGCCGGCCATTCCCGGCTCGCCGCCGTCGCTGCTGCGCTTGCCGCAGGGCTGCGCTTTCGGTCCGCGTTGCCCCGTCCACTACGAACCCTGCGAGACCGGCAAGCCCGACCTCGGGGCTGGAGCCCACGCCGCCGCATGCTTTCGGGCGGCGCAGGCATGAGCGGATCGTTGACCGACAAGGAACCGATGACCGACAGGGAACCGATGACCGACAGGGACCAGCCAATCCTCGAGACGCGTTCGCTGGGAAAGCGCTTCTCGATCGGCACCCGGTTTTCGGCGGAAGGCAAGCGAACCGTCCATGCGGTCGACAATGTTTCGCTGACGGTTCGGCGCGGCGAGACTGTCGGGCTGGTGGGCGAATCCGGATGCGGCAAGTCCACGCTGGCGCGCTGCCTGGTAAGGCTCTACGACATCACGGACGGCACGCTTCTGTTCGAAGGTGACGACATCACCTCCAAGTCGCTCTCCGAACTCAGGCCGCTGCGGCGGCGCCTGCAAATGGTCTTCCAGGACCCGTCGGCCTCGCTCAATCCGCGCCGTCGTGTCGGCGACCTGGTGGCCGAGCCGCTGCGCATCCACGGCAAGCTTTCGTCTCGTGAGATCAGCGCGCGGGTTGCCGAACTGTTTGCCCTCGTCGGGTTGTTGCCGGATCACGTCATGCGGTTCCCGCACGAATTTTCCGGCGGGCAGCGCCAGCGTGTCGGCATTGCGCGGGCGATTGCCCTCAACCCCGATCTGGTCGTGCTGGATGAACCCGTCTCCGCGCTCGACGTGTCGGTGCAGGCGCAGATCGTCAACCTGCTTGCCGACCTGCAGGAGAAGCTCAACCTAACCTACATCTTCATCGCCCATGACCTGTCGGTGGTGCGCCAGGTGTCGACCCGCATCGCGGTCATGTATCTCGGCTCGATCGTCGAGGAAGGTCCGGCGGAAGAGGTGTTCGCAACACCTGCCCATCCCTACAGCCAGGCGCTGATCTCGGCTGTTCCCGTCGTGGAGACGACGCCCAGCGGGACGCGCAAGCGCATCATCCTGACCGGCGACGTGCCGAGCCCGCTTAAGCCACCATCCGGGTGCCGTTTCCACCCGCGATGCCCGATCGCGGCGGAGCGCTGCCGCACCGAGCGGCCGGAGTTGAGGGAATATCGACCGGGCCGAAAGGTAGCCTGCCACTTTCCGACGGTATAACCGGCCGCCCATCGGCGCGTGGACCATGGCCGGCAGTTTTTTCAAAAATTCTATCTTCAGCGTGGAACCAACCGCTAAGCCGCGCGTTTCAATCGGTTCGATCGCACGCATTGCGATCGGCCGGGAGGAACCAATGGACTACCTGCATTTCTTTTCGCCCGTGCGGATTTCGCGCGGGCAGGGGCATCCTGTAGAAGAAGTGGATAATGTCGCCGAGGCGATGGTTTTCTTGCGCAAATGGCCGACGGGCCGGCGCGGGCCTGTGTATCAGTGCGCGCTGAATTGCTGCGCGGCCGCGTTGTCGGGCCAGATGTCAGCCGAAGAAGCAAGGAAGGCGTTCACCGGCTTTGCCCGGATCACGCGGCTTCTTGACGATGACATGGCGTTGCCCGTAGCCGGCGAAAACAGGGCGGACATATACGCGCTGCGGCGTTAGGAGCCATGGCTTCACAGGCGTAGCCCTCGCGTCGTGATAGCGCGCGGGGATGCGTTGGCGCGCGGCGGCCATGTTCCCCACGTCGCGGAATAGCGATCTGGAGTTGCCAAGCGCCACGAAGCCCGACACAGATTCATCGGGCGTTCAAGGCGGCCCGGCTGAGCGTGCCATCTTCCCAGGCGGTCGGATCGGAGGGCCGACGGTTCTAAGCCGTCGAGAGCGCCATTTCGCGCTCTTGCCAATTTATAGAAGCCAATCACCACGCTTTCGAAATAAAAACGTTTGGAAATACTTATACGATTTCTACGCGGAGCATCTTTAAACCTGTTGTCGCGATCCCTACGTCATTTGCTGTAATGTCTGTCAAGGCAACACCGATGTGACATAGCTCACGACCACGCGCTTCCCCTCACTGGGGACTCGGGATGCGCGGTTATTTTCTCATCCAAAGAGCAGCCCAAACATTCGACGCCCTTAGTGCGCCGAGCATGTCGCTGCGCAATCTCCCCGCTTCATCAATCAACACCAACCGGGTGGGCCGGCGGGTGAACGAACCCGCGCGCCCATAGGAGACAGCAGATGGAAGCCCTACAATATGTCGGCCCGATGGAATGGATGGCGATCGAGATAGCCGTGCTGGCCATCGTGCTGGCAATCCTGTTCTGGTGGAGCGGCGTGGTCCGCTACATCTCAAACGACAGGCTCGGCATCTTGGAAAAACTATGGAGTTTCCGGGGCTCCGTAAGTAATGGCTTCATCGCGCTCAACCGTGAGGCCGGCTACCAGCCGGAGGTCGTGCGCGGTGGCCTGCATTTCTTCATGCCGTTCCAATATTCGATGCATCGCGCCAACCTTGTCACTATTCCGCAGGGTCAGATCGGCTATGTCTTTGCCCGTGATGGCAAGCCGCTGCCTCCGACGCAGACACTTGCTTCCAATACCGAAGCCGATGATTTCCAGGATGTGCGCGGCTTTCTCGAAAAAGGCGGACAGAAAGGACCGCAACGCAAGATCCTGCGTGAAGGCACCTATGCTATCAATCTCGCACAATTCATCGTGCTGACCGCCCAGTCGATCTATTCTGTTAATCTGAGTTCGTCGGAACAAAACCTTTTTACCAATATGTCCAGCATGATCTCGGAGCGGGGCGGCTTTGAGCCAGTCGTCATCCACAATGCCGAGGACATGATCGGCATCGTCACCATCCATGACGGTCCGGCCCTACCGGACGGCGAGATCATCGCACCGACCGTTGCCAATGATCCGAACGACCCGAACTTCCACAACAATTTTCAGGACCCGGAGAAGTTTCTCAATGCCGGTGGCTACCGTGGCCGGCAGTTGCAGGTGCTGGCCGACGGCAGCTACTTCCTCAATCGAATTTTCGCGACCGTCGAACTGGTCGAGAAGACGATCATTGATGTTGGCACGGTTGGTGTCGTCGTCTCCTATAACGGCCGCCATGGCACGGATATTTCAGGGCAGGCATACCGTCACGGCGAGCTGGTCGAAATCGGCTCACGCGGTGTCTGGTCAACGCCGCTACTGCCAGGCAAATATGCGTTCAATACCTATGCCGGCAATATCATTATCGTGCCGACCACCAACTTCGTGCTCAAATGGACGAAGGAGCAGTTTGGCGAACACAGGCTGGACGAGAACCTGTCCGAAGTGTCATTGATCACCAAGGATGCGTTCGAGCCTGTGCTGCCGCTCTCCGTCGTAGTGCATATCGACTATATGAAGGCGCCACTGGTGGTGCAGCGTTTCGGTGATATCAAGCGGCTGGTCGAACAAACGCTCGATCCGATGGTTTCTGCTTACTTCAAGAATATCGCCCAGACAAAGACGCTGATCCAGCTTTTGCAGGAGCGTAGCGATATCCAGCGCAAATCGGGCGAGGAGATGCGCGAAAAATTCAATTCCTACAGTCTCGAGCTGCAAGAAGTGTTGATTGGTACGCCCCGTGCCGCCAATGGCCAGAACAGCATAGAGCAGATCCTGATCCAGCTCCGCGAGCGCCAGATCGCGGTCGAAAAGGTCGAGACTTATAAATTGCAAGAGGCGGCGGCCATCCAGGAACGCACGTTGCGCGAGAAGGAGGCGCTCGCCGAACAGCAAGCCAAGATCACGACGTCGGCACTTACCATCGAGATCAGTGAGAACGAGGGCAAGGCGCAACTCGCCCGCACCCGCCAGCAGGCGGAAACCATTCAGGTCACCGCCAAGGCAGAGGCCGAGAAGGTGCGCCTCGGCGGCCAGGGCGAGGCTGACATGATCAAGGCTATCGCGCTTGCCAATGCCGAACGCATCAAGGCGACCGGTTTCGCGGATGCCGAGAGGGTGCGTGCCATCGGTCTGGCGGAGGCCGAGGCCACCGAGAAGAAGGTCGCAGCCTTCGGCGGCCCGGACTATCAGCTCAACTCGCAGGTTCTCATGCGCTTCGCCGAGGCGATCGAGAATGGCAGGATCCCGCTGGTGCCGCAGATCCAGATGGGCGCTACCGGTGGCGATAAGGGGGCTGCCAATGGCCTTGTGGAGATGATGCTTTCGATGCTCGTCGCCGACCGGGTTGGACCGCAAAACCTACCGGATGAGATCCCGGCACCCGTTGAGGAGGAATGATTGAGGATGGGCCGGTTGTTCCGGCCCATTTTGCGCACTGCCGAAACATGCGGCGGCGAGGCGCAGGAATCCACTCATGCCGGCCGATCCGTCCAACCACACCAGGGTGGCCCGAATCTTTGCCAACACAAGGCCAAGCCTCTTAGGCGATACGCGCGAGATCAACAGGCTCGACGATCGAGGGCCGCGATATTGCATTTCCAAGATGTCTTTGGAGCACATCGAAGGCTGCGGCCTTGGAGCGGCAAGGGGACTTGCCTACATCGCACATGTCGTCGATATGAAGGTCCATGAGTTGGCCAAAAGTTTTCAAGTGCTGAACAATCAAGAGCTTGCCATTGCCCCGATGATGGATGGGGTAGATACATAAATAGAATCAGCTATTTACGCGCCTCTGTGTGCAAAAATCGCACACGAAAGTTCTGCTTCTCTTCCTTTTTCGTTCCCACGACAGAGCCGCTGACAGTCCGATTCGGACCCTCTTTCGCCGACGAGAATTGCCGCTTCATTGCGGACGTTCGCGACGATATCCATTGGCCGTAACATCCGATCCGGCCTCCAATTCCCCTGGGTTCTTGGAAGCTTTTCCAAATTTTCTGCCTTGCGCTTCAGCCCGAATTGCGTGCGCTTATGGGAGAAATTCGGATATCAGAACCGGTTTCTGGAAGTTGGCCGCCGATGTTCGAAGCGAGGAGCTCCGACGGCTTGCGCAAAGCCCGGTGACGCAGCCGAATCCAAGAACTACTTCGAAAACGCAGCTACGCTTCCGTCAAACGTGAAAGGCTCTAGCGGGCTCTCGTTGCGAGCGGGCAAATTTGTCGCCGATGAGCTTGCAGGTCGGACAGCCCTCTCAAGGTTGCAGGTGACCGTCCGAGGTTCATCACGATTTCAGAGTGGCCCGAGGTAATTATAGATTGTCGGAAAAGCGTTACCGTGTTCCCCACATTTGGAAACGCTAGGTTTTCCACGACGCGAACGGCAGCTTTGGGCGCAAGTAGGTTATTCGCTCCCATCTTGGTGCCTCCTAAAAGCAGACGGTTGATTCGTTGGCCGACTCTTGCGGATCGGCGAAATTGTTTGCCCGCAAGCCAGGTATGTTCCGCAAACCAGCAAGACCATCAGCGTCGTGTCAAGAATATCGTGGCCGACAAGGATGCCTGTCAGGCCACCACCAATGTATACTATGACGGTGACCACAATCATGGTGGCGCCGAAGCGCTCCAACGGATCGGGATTGATACGCAGGACCCTTGTCGCATTCCATACCGCCACGGCGAAGATTGCAGCCAGTGTTAGCGCACCTGCGAGCCCGGCCTGCACCAACGCCGTCAGAAAGCCATTGTGAAAGTGGTTGAAGCCTTCGTTCGCCCCAAAGTGCTGTTTGAATCCCTGCCTTGAAAGCACCCGGCTGGCGGCCATTCCATGACCAAAAACAGGCGCTTGGCGAAAGGCGTCGAGCCCGATGTCCCACAACCCAACCCTCAACCCGAGCGGGGTGGTATAGTCGCCTTTGGTGGCGAGGGCATTCCAGTTATCGTACAGGACATGTGTGCGATCGACGATGATTGGAGACATAGTTGCCGCGATGAGCAGCATCGAGGCGCCGGCAATCACGAGCAACTGTCTCATATCTGATCGCCAGACTCTTTGGCGATTGATCACAAGGACGGCTACAACCGCGATGAGCAAGGCCACCCAAATCATTCGCGAGCCCGAGTAGATGGTCGCCACGATGCCGGCGAGCGCTGCGGCGGTGAGCGGCTTCCAGGCTTTCTCAACGCCTGACAGGACGCCCGCAAGGCACATCATCACGGCAAGGCAGGTGACCGTCGCAAACACGATCGGATTTCCGGCTCCTCCTTCTGCCCTCGGCATTCCGAACCAGTGATATTGGACGATTGCCAACACCAGCGCTCCGACGCATGCCGCCGCGCTGGCGCGCACAGCGATGCGCGCCAAGATCGCCTTGTCGGTAATGCTCCAGGTCGAATACGAGACCGGAAATAACAACAAGGTGACCAGAGGCAGGAAATGCGTGACGTCGGCGCGCAGCGTGCCGTTGAAGGTCGACGCCAGCACCTGCGCCGCACAATAGGCATAGATCGCTATGGTCATGGCAAGCATCGGCCGGTCGATGTTCAAGCGGCGGCGCCCGGAAAAGAGCAGCACCAGCGACCATAACGCGCCGCCATGAAAGACAAAGCCCACTACGGATCCGAGCACCGGTGGCGAAAAGAAGCAGGCGATCGAGAAGTAGCGGTTGACCTGTTCCGCCGTGAGCTGGCGCCGGAGCCGGAGCAATGTAAACAGGTTCAATGCCTTTGCTTCGCGATCATCGAGGTCGCGCGAGAATCGTCCGAACGATCCTCGCTTACCGTGCTTCGCCCCTCTGCCCCAGCTTCGTATAGCTGCTCGCTTTGGGGTTCGGTAGTGTGGAACTGTCGCTTCTTTTACCAGTTGCGTGAGCGGATGCGGCAAAACCAAACCGGCCCAGCCGCGACGCTTGCTCAGGCCGCCACCGCCGCCGAAGCGCCCTGGGTTACCTCCCGCCAGGACTGGAACATCAGCACGTCCCAAAGCAGGTACTGGTTGTTACGGTGTCCGGAGAGGTGTTCGGACCAGGCGCGCCGGATCGCTTCGGGCCGGAAGAACCCGTCTTCGCGCAACCGGCGCTCGTCGAGCAACGCCTCGGCCCATTCGCGCAGCGCGCCGCGCAGCCAGGCGTCGATAGGCACGCCAAAGCCCATCTTGGGACGTTCGACAAGGGCTTTGGGAACATGCCGGTAAAGCAGGTGCCTGAGCGGCCACTTCGTCTGGCCGCCGGCGCGCAGAATGGAAAGCGGCAGCGACAGTGCGAAGCTTATGAGGCGGTGGTCGAGCAGCGGCATGCGGGCCTCGAGGCTGACGGCCATGGCGGCGCGGTCGACTTTCACCAGGATATCATCCGGCAGATAGCTCATGATATCGAGGTACATCATCCGCTCGACATTGCCCGGCAAGTCCGGAAGCGCTTCCAGACCCGTCAGCATGGTCGGCGGCTCGACGGCACCCGGGATGATCTGGGTCGGTTCCCAGTGCGAGCAGAGACGACGGTAGACATCGTCCATGCTTGCCAGCGAAAACACGGACGCGGCCTTATGGATCTTGTCGCCGACGCGTTCGCGGCGCAGACGTTGCGGCAAGATCGGCATGATGCCGCCCGCGACGTTGTTGTAGAGCTCGGGTGACGGCAGCGTCGCCAGGCTGGCCGACGCGCGGCGCAGGCCGATCGGGATACGCGACAGCTTGTTCCAGAATGCATCGGCGAGCGCGTAGCGGGTGTAGCCGGAGAACAGCTCGTCGCCGCCGTCGCCCGACAACGCCACGGTAACGCTGCCACGTGCCAGTTTCGAGACGAGGAAAGTCGGGATTTGCGAGGAGTCGGAGAACGGCTCGCAATATATACCGGGCAGTTGCGGTACGACATCAAGCGCGTCGCGCTGGCTGACATAGAACTCGGTATGATCGGTGCCGAGGTGGTGCGCCACCTGCTTGGCATGGTTCGCCTCGTTGTAGCCCGCTTCATTGAAGCCGATCGTAAAGGTGCGCACCGGCCGCGCGCTGATCGACTGCATGACCGAAACTACTGCGGAAGAATCGATGCCGCCCGACAGGAAGGCGCCGAGCGGCACGTCAGCGATCATCTGTCCTTCGAGCGCGCGGCGAAGATGACGCTCGACCTCGTCGACCGCCTCTTCGGGGCTGCCCTCGAAAGGGTCGCGCCGACCTTGCTCTGCGACATCGCGGGCACTCCAATAATTCTCGACGTGCGGCTCATGCATAGGACCGGAAAGGACGAGAAAATGGCCGGGCCTCAACTTTCGGATGCCTTGGTAAATGCTGTAGGGCGCGGGGATGTAGTTGTGGCGCATCATCAGCGCCAGCGCATTGCGGTCGACCTCCGGGCGCCAGTCCGGCAGCGGCTGAAAGGCCTTGAGTTCCGAGGCAAACGCGAAGGCCTTGCCGACCCGGCCGTAATAGAGCGGCTTCTCCCCTAGGCGATCGCGCCCGAGAACCAGCGTTCTCTCGCGCCGGTCCCAAAAGCCAAAAGCAAACATGCCCACGGCCAGTTCAAGCGCTTTTTTGGTTCCAAGCTCTTCGATAGCGGCCAGGAAGACCTCAGTGTCGGAATGCCCGCGCCAGGCATGGACGCCAAATTGCTGGTCGAGATGCGCCCGCATCTCGCCCTGATTGTAGATCTCCCCGTTGAAGACGATGACGTAGCGGCCACTGTGGGAGATCATCGGCTGCGCGCCAGCCGACGATAGGTCGATGATAGCCAGCCGGCGCTGGCTTACGGCGATACCGGCCTCCGCGTCGGTCCAGACGCCGTCGCCGTCCGGTCCGCGATGCCGGATCCTGTCCGCCATGCGACGCACGGTGAGGCTGCCGCTGCTCGTCGCGGCCGCTCCACCCACAATGCCGACGATACCGCACATCTGGCGCTTACTGCTCCATATTTGGTTGCTCAGGTTTCTTCCCCTCTATGGCGCGAAATCGGAGTGAGAAGAACCCGGTTGCTATAAATCCGCTCGCTCGAAACACCATTCACCACAGCCGGTGCCGAACAGGCCAATTCCAGGAATTACATTAAAACGTTTTTTCGTGCGAAACCCAAGGTTCTCCACCGTCATCTCCAACTCGCTGGACGAGATGGATTGATAGGGATAGCCGCCAAGCCAGTCGTCCACATCCGCCAGGAATTCCATGCCTCGGCGCGCGCGGTAGTTCTTTACAAACGAGAACGGGTCACGGTGGCGCAGCGTCCTTGCCGCCATGTAGGCTGAGACAAACAGCGCCTTGACCGGAGGCCTCAGCCATCGATGCGATGCATAGAGTCTCTTTTCGACCGCCCACAATCCGCACAGCGGTGTCTTCAGGTAGATCGCAATGCCCAATCGCCCACCGCGGCCGACAAAGCCGGCGGCGTTGCCGATTGCTGTCCACATGTCTCCGGTATGGTGCAAGACGCCCCATGAATAGACGACGTCGAACGTCCCGGCTGGCAGCGAGGTCCTGTCAAGGACATCGGCCCGTTTGACACTCCAATCGGCTTCCGGCGCGAACCGGGACAGGACGGCTTTGGTCGTCTCGACGCAGTCCGCGTCATAGTCGAGGGCCGTGACTTTCGCCGCGCCCAGTCGAAACGCTGCCGCTGAATGCAGCCCCGATCCGCAGCCAATGTCGAGAAATGTCTTGCCCTCAAGATCACCCACCAGGCGGCGAAGATCCTCGCAAGCCCGGTTGAGGTGTTCGTTCTCGAAACGCGCGGCAAGCTCGGACCAGTTGCGGCCGAAATCATAACGTGCGTTCATGAGCCTCCCCCCTGTCGTCCTTTTTGCGAGGCATCGACTCTGCGGATCATACCCGATAGAACTGCCGATACCATTCGACAAAGCGCGGAACCCCGATCTCGATGGGAATCTCCGGCCTGAAACCGGTCGCCGCACGTTGCCATGGTTGAAGACGTCGATCGGTTTGCCGGCGAGGATGTCCTTGGCGAAAATGAACAAGGCCATGTCGGGCCGTCCCCACGGACCATAGACGGTGAAGAAGCGCAATCCTGTCGTCGGCAGGGCAAACAGATGGCTGTAGGTATGGGCCATCAGCTCGTTTGCCTTCTTACTGGCCGCATAGAGGCTTACTGGCCGCATAGAGGCTGAGCGGATGGTCAGCCGAATCATGCACGGAAAACGGCATGCGCGTGCTGCCGCCATAGATCGAGCTCGATGACGCGTAGACGAGATGCTCGACCGAGGCGTGCCGGCATCCCTCCAGGATTTTGAGAAAACCACTGAGGTTACTTTCCACATAGGCATGCGGACGGTGAGAGAATAGCGCACACCCGCTTGCGCCGCGAGATTAACGACGATCTCCGGAGCGGTTGACGCAAACAGCGTCGAGATGCGGTTGCCGTCGGTGAGATCGACATGCTCGAAATGAAAATCCGGGAACCCTTTCAGCCGCTCAAGTCTCGCCTGCTTCAAGGTGACGTCATAGGCCAATAACCCGCCGGCCTTCGGCAAGCAGCCTCTGGCTAAGGTGAAATCCGATGAAACCGGGCCGCGCCGGTGATCAGAACAGGCCCGCTTGATGTCACGGCATATCCTGGCGTCAATTCAGGCGGAGCCTTACAGGCTCCAATATTTTATGTTGCCAGGAATTTCATTCGGTTTGATGGCAGACTTGATGTCGAACAACGTTCCACCAGGCCTGATCATCTGAAAAAGATGCGCTCTTTCCCTAGCGAGATAATGCTTGTGAGGTACCGCCAGGACAAGCGCCTGCAAATCACCTATTTCGGCGAGCGGCAGGATAGTTTCGCCATGATCGCGTCGGGCGGCTTCGGCATCGGCAAGAGGATCGTGGACTTTGGGGACAATTCCGAACTGCCTCAGTTCCTTGACCATGTCGAAAACGCGGCTGTTGCGCAGATCCGGCACGTCCTCCTTAAACGTCAGTCCGAGAACGCCGACAGACGCTCCTTTGACCGGTATGTCTGAGCGGATCAGCTGCTTGACGACCTGCTGGGCAACAAAGGCCCCCATGCCATCATTGATGCGACGGCCAGCGAGGATGATCTGCGGGTGGTAGCCCTCGGCCTCGGCCTTGGCGGTCAGATAATACGGATCGACGCTGATGCAGTGGCCGCCGACGAAGCCTGGCTTGAAGGGGAGAAAGTTCCATTTGGTCGCTGCTGCATCAAGAACGTCCTGCGTGCGGATATCAAGCCGCTCGAAGATCATGGCCAGTTCATTCATCAGCGCGATGTTCAGATCACGCTGGGTGTTCTCGATCACCTTCGCAGCTTCAGCGACCTTTATCGACGGGGCGCGGTAGACGCCTGCATCAATGATGCTGCCATAGACGCTTGCCACGCGCTCCAGCGTTTCGGGGTTCTCGCCGGATACGACTTTGACGATCCGTCGCAGCGAGTGCTCCCGATCGCCCGGATTGGCCCGTTCAGGCGAATAGCCGAGCGCGAAGTCGTGAGGATGACGCAGGCCGGAAACACGCTCGATGATCGGCCCGCAGAAATCCTCGGTCACGCCTGGATAGACCGTCGATTCGAACACGACGACCGCGCCTTTGCTCACCACTTCACCGACAAGCTCCGATGCCAGTTTCAGAGCAGCAAGATCGGGAGCGCGGTTGACATCGATAGGTGTCGGCACGGCAATGATGAAGAACGTCGCGCCTTTCAACGTCTCCCGGTCGGTCGTAAGCACGATCGACGATTCCTTCAGCGCAAACGGGTCGACCTCGCCAGTGCGGTCGACGCCGCCACGCAGTTCCTGGATCCGCCGGTCGCTGATGTCGAAAGCTATCGTGTCGGGGAAAACCTCGCCAAACGCGACGGCTACGGGCAGCCCGACATATCCCAAACCGATAACAGCAACGCGCTCGGACATCCGCGGATTCCTCAGATCGATTACGAGTCGACGTGCTTGTATGGCAGGCCATGGGCCAATTCAACGATAGGGCCCCGCGGAGAGAGAAGTGTCCACTCAAAAATGCCCAAGACCAATTTCGTGTTCCATCCGCCGATGACGATCGATGTTGTGGATAACATCCGGCAGGATTGGGTTTCGACCTTCAAAAACTTACAAGAGGCGACTGGCTTGAAGCAATCGGCCCGAGAAATCGACCGCATGAATCGTATCGTCGTCGTCGTGAGCGAACCCAAGTCCCTGGCAACCACTCGGGGGCATTTTCTTGTTGCGCTGCGCGATGCCGGATACGAGGTTCATGCCTTGGCGCCGGTCGACGCGATGACCGTTCGGTGGTTGACCGAAAATGGCATCCGTTTTCATCCACTGCCGATGGAGCGTGCCGCGATTGCTCCATTCGGCGACACGCTGTTGGCCTTTCGTCTTTACAACAAACTGCGACAAATCAAACCTCGGATCGTGCTGAGCTGTGCGATCAAGCCGATCGTCTATGGCATACCCGCGGCCCTGATTGCGGGGATACCGCGCCGGCACGCGCTAATCACCGGGCTCGGCTATGCGTTCACCGACCGGCACAAATCGCTCCGATGGAGGATGATCAATGCCGTGGCTCGGCTTCTTTATGGCGCGAGCCTGCGGGTTGCGACCTCAGTCACCTTCCAGAACGACGACGACCGGGATGACTTTCGTCGCCAGGGCCTGCTCGGGCGCACACCAGCCAATGTCGTCAACGGTTCGGGAGTCGATCTAGACCGATTCAAAGTCGCGCCATTACCCGAGCAGCCACGATTTCTTATGATTGCACGCCTGCTTCGTGACAAAGGCCTCGCGGAGTATCTTGGTGCGGCAAAGCAGGTTAAGGCAGTCAGACCTGACGCTCGCTTCGACTTGGTCGGAGATAGAGATCCGAACCCTTCGGGCTTTCCAGTGTCGGAGGTTGAGGCAGCGGTCGCCGACGGAACCATCCGATATCACGGGCCGGTTGAAGACGTCCGTCGAGTGATCGCCGATTCGCGCATATTCGTGCTTCCATCCTATCGCGAGGGGACGTCGCGCTCAGTCTTGGAGGCCATGGCGATGGGGCGCCCGGTGATCACAACGGATGCGCCGGGTTGCCGCGCGCCGATCGTACCCGGGTTTAACGGCCTGCTGGTGCCGGTTGGCGGCACTACCCCCTTGGCTGAAGCCATGATCCGCCTGATTGACAACCCAGATGAAACCGAATCCATGGCCAAGAACAGCCGGTCGATTGCCGAACAGCGCTACGATGTTCACAAAGTTACTGCTCACATGATGGAAATCATCGAAATCGGGCACCGAGCCGCAGAATGACATTTGCAGGGAATCCATCGTCGAACCGGTACGAGTTCGGAGCCAATTGGGCGTCGTTCGTCGACAAGCACTACTCGGCTGAACGCCGGCAGCTAGCTGCCGACAGGCTTTTGTCCTTCTTGGGCAAACAGAGCCTCGAAGGGATGGATTTTCTCGATATCGGAAGCGGCAGCGGGTTGCACTCGCTTGCCGCCTTCGACGCGAAAGCGGATCGGATACATTCCTTCGATTTTGATTCGCTTTCGGTAGATACAACCGGCAAGCTGCGCAAGTTGGCCGGGAATCCGCCAAACTGGGTCGTCGAAAGAGGCGACGTACTCGACGCCGACTATCTGGAGACCCTCGGCACCTGGAGCCTTGTCTATTCGTGGGGGGTGCTCCACCACACCGGCGGCATGTGGGAAGCGATCGAGAATGCGGCGGGCAAGGTAGCGCCCGGCGGCCTATTCTTCATCTCTCTCTATTCGTCGAATGTCGTGAAGCCTTCCGCGCAATTCTGGCTCGACGTGAAGCGGCAATACAATGCCGCCAACCCTCGGCAAAGGTGGAGGATGGAATACTGGTACATCTGGCGCTTCGGCCTTGGCCGCAATCCACTTCGACTGCCGCATCTTTTAAAGCAAATCTACGAGAAGAAAAAAGGGCGGGGCATGAGCTACATGACCGACGTCCGCGATTGGCTGGGCGGCTGGCCGATGGAGTTTGCCGACGACAACGCCGTGATCGATTTCCTGAAGGAACGGTTCGATTTCGAGCTCGTCAGGATATCCACCGGTGAAGCTTGCACGGAATTTCTCTTCCGCAATCCGAAGGGCCGATAGGCCGCGCGCCCTAAACTGCCCTAAGCAATCTGCCCTCCGGCCCTCGTCCAGATCGCCGGCCGGCCGTTCTCGATCGTGATGATCTCGTCGCAATATTCGACCGTCGTCAGGCGATGGGCAATGATCAGCACCGTCAAGTCGGCGGGCAACTCCCGGATCGCCTCCATGACGGCCGCCTCGGTCTCCATATCGAGCGCGCTCGTGGCTTCGTCGAAGACGAGCACGGTTGCCTGTTTGTAGAGCGCCCGGGCAATGCCGATTCGCTGACGCTGGCCGCCCGACAGCCGGACGCCGCGCTCACCGACCCGCGTCTCGTAGCCCTGCGGCAAGCTCTCGATGAAGTCCGCGAGGGCGGCCTGCCGCGCTGCGCCGCGCACGCGATCGCGATCGATCCTCGCCGGCTCAATGCCGAAAGCGATGTTCTCGGCTATCGAGGCGTCGGCAAGGAAGATACTCTGCGGCACATGCGCAATCTGCCTCTGCCAGGCACGCCGCGTGGTGCCGTCCAGGCGATGTCCGTCGATCTCGATCGCTCCGCCGGTCGGGTCGAGCAGGCCCATCACCAGATCGACCGTCGTGCTTTTCCCGCTTCCGGTCTTGCCGACAAAGCCGACCTTGGCTCCCTTGAGGATGGTGAGATTGAACCGTTCAAGTATCGGCTGCTGATCGGGGGCGTAGCGGTATGACACATCTTTCAGCACAATCGTCCGATCGAATGGCACCCGAGTGCGGGGGTACTGACCCCAGTCCAGAGGAAGCGGTGTCTCCAGCGTAGTGAGCACAAGTTCCACGCCGGCAAGATTGCTGAGCATAAGCGCCCAGTTTCCGTAAACCAGTTGCATGGATGGCAGCAGGCGTTGCGCGCCAAGTACGAAGGTCCCAAGCATCGGCATCACCAGACCGGCATTGTTGGTCCGGGTAATCAGGAAATAGGCGAGCGCCGCGATGATGACCATGCCAGCGGCTTCAATGGCGAAGCGAGGCGTTCCGGCCGCTAGCGCGTTCGTGGCATTGGCGCGCTGGAAGTGCCTATCGAGTTCGCCGAAACGTGATAGAAAATAAGGCTGGGTGTCGTTGATGATCACGTCGCGAATACCACCCAGACCCTCTTGCACTGAACGGATGCCTTCTGACTGCACGCGCGCGATGATCCGGGCATTCCTCTTGAGATGCCTGCGGATGACGAGCGACATCACGAGATAGATCGCCCCTAGACCAGTGAAGATCACGAAAGTCATGAAGGAACTGAGAGCAAATAAAGCGGCGACGATGAAAACGCCGATGATCACGCCGCCAATCGACTGCAGCAGGGGAAGAAGTATGCCCGCGGTGATCGTCTGGACCTGATGTAGCGCGGCCAGCACGGAGCTGGAGTTGCGTGATACGTGATAGCTGTAAGGCTGATAGAGTACGCGCTCGTAGACCCTTATGCCCAGTTCGTGCCCGAGCGAGAAGACATAGGAATTGGTGGCCCAGGTCAGAAGAATGCGCACGGCTCCGGCAAAGACGGCCACCGCCGAAAAGAGGACCGTCAAAGTGAGAAGGCTTTTGTTGAGACCGGCAAGACCTAAACCTGTCAGTTGACGTGCGACGAAGGACTGATCGCCGATCGCATCGGGATTAGCAATCAGTGCGAGAAATGGCAGCAGGGCACCCAGCGTCGCGGCCTCGGCGATCGCGCCGAAGAGCATCAGCACCAGAAGGCCGAAAAACTGGTGCTGCCGGCGCTTCGACAGCTGTCGCCACAAGCGTCGAAGTGCGTCGACCGTGCTGTCCGGGGTCCGATTTCCGTTCAATGCCAAATCGATGTCCACATTAAAGGAACGCCCAATGCGCACGTTCAGTGCCCGGCGACAAGGCGCTACTGGTGCCTACCGACAATTTCTCACATAAGATCGGCTTTGCGGCGATTCACAATTCTGGCCATTTCGGCTATTAAGTACAATCCGCCAACACGGCTTTGAGATATGCTGTATTCATGAACGATGACGAAGCGGTTCCAGGGTTGAGGCCACATGCGAATTCCTCCCCCGGGCGGCGGCTGCAATCGCTGGGATTCTTTCTAGCCGGAGTTGGAGCGGTTTTCCTGCTTTTTGTCGCCGCCTATCCGCTCGGTTTGGTCAGTGCCTATCCGGCGCCTCCCGCTGCGGCAATCAAAGGTCCGCTCGGGTTCGAGCGGAAGATTGAACACCTCGCCGCTCTCTCCCGCGGGGCGGATGAGCCGATGCAAGCCTATCTCGGGCGCCTGACAAGGACCGTGGCGGGCGGAATGGTGCACCATTGGACGGAAGGCGATATCTGGACGGCATCCGATGCCCGCTATACACGGATCAGCATCTTCGACAACTACCTGCTCTGGATGCAGAGTTTTCTTCCCCAATATGGAGAAAACCTTCAGAACTATGAATTCGTGACGCCGCAGAAGGCGATCGATCGCGGCTATGGCTTCTGCTCCCAAGTCTCGAAAATTGTCTATTCCATTCTTGCCGATCAAGCGATCGAAGCAACGATATACAGCGTGCCCCACCACACTGTCGTCGAATCGAATGGCAACATTCTCGATTCGGATTACGGCGTCTTCGTCCCCTATTCTCTCGCGTCGATCGAGCAGAATCCGTCAATAATCGATTCCTATTATGCGGGTTTCGAGCCGATGCTTCCTGTGCTGCGCGACGCTTATGGCCAATCCTGGCAACCGCTCGGAACCGCTGAAGGCTTTCGTGAGGTGCGTGCATATGAGGCGAAGTTCGAAAATTTGAAGTGGTTTCCGCCGCTGATGTTGTTGGCCATGGGTGTGCTGTTCGCTGCTGGTGGCGCGCTCCTCAATCGCCGCGAAAAAGTCGCCCGGTTCACAAAACGAGCGATCGCGACGGCCCGTGGATACGTTCTTTTTTCGATATTGTTCGCTCGTGACAACCAGTCTAATTCCGGTCGCTAAGGACGTGCCATGCGCTTGCGTGCGGCATGGGTCTGTGGCAAGCGAAGGCCAAGCGATATGCTCGGCGGCGGGCTGATGGCGCTGCGAGAAGAAGTTCCCATGGATGACGCCCAGGAAGAGGGGTACGTTGTTGTACCCTCTGTAGCGATCGCCCGAAAGCGTCGCCGCGGCGTTCTTTTTGTCATCGGGACACTCGATCTCGGTGGGACGGAGAGCCAACTCGTGTTGCTCGCCAAGGGACTGAAGCAGCGCGGCTGGAGGGTCGAAATCTTTGCGCTTTCCGGGGGGGGCGTGCTGGCTGAGGCCCTGAGTCGGGCCGGCATCCCGGTATTCAGTGGCTTAAATCGGCAGAACCCGACGCCCGCGTCGCTATCATCAGTCGAGATGGACGTCAAAAAGCGCGTCGCTCCGAAGAAGCGGCCAACCGTGAAGTCGATAACGGTTCTCGCGGCGGCTGCCGTGTGGCTCGCTGGGCGCGTTGCCCTGACACGGCCAAGCGTCGTTCATGCCTTTCTGCCGCTAACCAACTTCATCGGCGCGGTGACCGGTAGGATCGCGTCTGCGCCGCTCATCATCACCTCGCGACGCGGCCTGGGCAACCATCAGGATCGTTGGCCCCGGCTAAAACGGATGGATCGGATCGCCAACCGGCTTTCTCATGTCGTGATCGCCAATTCCCATGCGGTCGCGGGCGACATGGCGGCCCGCGACGACTACGACATCGACCGCATCTGCGTGATCCCGAACGGGCTGGATCTGGGTCGCTTCGATGATATCGGCAATCGCCGGGAGGAAACGCGGCGCCGATTCGGCCTCGATCCGGAAGAGATCGGCATCGTCATAGTCGCCAATCTGATCCCCTATAAGGGGCATCGCGATCTGATCGAGGGCTTCGCTCTTGCATGCCAGAAGCGGTCGAATCTGAAACTGTTCGTAGTCGGGCAGGACCGGGGCATCGGACCGGCTCTGGCGGAGCAGGCCCAGCGGCTCGGCGTTGGATCGAAGGTGCATGTCTTGGGCGCGCAGAACGATATCCCCGGTCTGCTTGCCGGCATGGATGTCGGGGTGATCGCTTCTCACGAAGAGGGCTTTTGCAACGCCTTGATGGAGAAGCTGGCTGCCGGTCTTCCGGTCGTCGCCACCAATGTCGGTGGCAATCCGGAGGCGATCTCCGGCCTGCCCGGATGTGAGTTGGTGGAGCCCGGGGCTCCTGTCGATCTGGCGCGTGGATTGCTTGCCGTTGTCGGCCGGTTGCCGGAGCCGGCAACTGACCGCGAATTCCGACAGCGGAGGATGCGGCTGCGCTACTCGATCGGGACAATGGTCGACGCTTATGAACGCCTCTACCTCGCGGGCAGATGAATGAGCGGGAACTCTGACGCCCTTGCTAATCCCTCGAAGGCGACGGCTCCGCCGCGGTCGTTATTCGTGAAGCCTGCCGCAGGGCTCTGCGCGTTCGTGGTCGTCGTCTACCAATCCTGGTTCATGCCGTTCTTTCTGCCATTCTTCATGGGCAGGGACGACCTCGCAAGGTCTGTCATTTACGCGATCTACGGCGGCGTCCTCATCGCTGCAATCGCCATTCTTGCTACGCGCCGGGACGTGCGCGCCAGGATCCTGCCGCTTGCGATCGCCGCCGCGATTGCGGTTGCCGCGACGGCCCTGCATTCCATCGGGATCGTTGCCAAGAGCTATCTGGTCACGCTCTTTCTCGGCGGTGCCGCGATCGTTCTCATGCTTGCCTCGGCACCTCTGGTCGCGTTGCGGCTGTCGGCGTCGGTCACGGCTCTTAACGCCGTGATTTGCCTCATTGACCTGTTTTTTGCCGACGGCTTTACCAGTACCCCCGGCCGGGCCGCGGGTCTGGCGATCAACCCGAACGTCGCCGCAGCGGGGCTGCTGCTCGGCGCCGCGGCGAGCTGCCGCGCCGTATCGAAAACATGGCGCGCGAGTTTCCTCATCCTTGTCGGTACAGCATTGTTGGTCACTCTCTCGCGCTCGACCATTCTTGCAGCCGTCGCCACGGTCGCGGTGCCGATTGCCGTCCGCATCTGGCCCCGATACCGCGACGGCCGGCGTTTCCAGCTTGACCCGAAGGGCAGGGCGCGTGCCTGTGCCGTCGGTCTTGTGCTACTCGGGACGATCGGCGCCGCCCTAACCGTGAACGCTTATTTCCGCGCCGCCATCGATGGGTCGGTTACCGGAATAGTGTCCCTGGCCGATGCACTTGATGCGGCGGCGAGGGCCGTCGACGCATCGGTTGATCAGGCGCCTGCCATTGCTACGCCGCCATCAGTCCCAGCGCCCCCCCCATCGTCGGGAGCACCAACTTCCGCGCTCTCGTCGCCCACGCCCAAAACCAGCCCCAGCTTTACAGCCGCGCCCTCTCCATTGTCCTCCGCACCGGCCGCTGCGGTCCCGCCGACATCGCCCAAAGCCAGCCCGACCGGCAATGTCGCCAAGATCGAGGCACTCGGTGAGCGCCTGACAGGCGAAGGCGGCAGAAATTCGATCTCGGCCCGGGCTCTCTTTCTCGAGCGTGGCCTGCTCGCCTATCGAGAGGGCGGGTTCTTTGGCCGCGGGCTTGAGGTGGCCCAGCCGCTTGCCCCCCACAACACCTTCGTCCTGTTCGCCATCGCCTTTGGCCATTTCGGCTGGCTGATCCCGCTCGGGGTCGTCGCCTTCACCTTCTGGTTCGTGCGGGATGCGGGCGATCTTCCTTTGGGTGTCGCATTGGTCGGCGTCATGCTGACATCGCATGACCTTCTGCTCACGCCGAGCCTTTTCCTGCCTGTAGCTCTCGGCGTCGGCGGCATGATTGCCGGGCGGATGGCGCCAGTGGACAACGATGAAACACGCCGGAGCTTTGCCTTCGGAACGGTGGGTGGCGTTGCGTTCTTCGTCGCCGGCTGTATCGCGATCCTGTTGCTAACGCCGCCATTCGCTGTGAAACGCCTGCAGGCCGACACCATCTACGCTGCCAGGGGTGGATACGAGACCCTTCTTGCGCCGCCGCAATTTCCCGGCCTGTTCCGGTTCAGCGACCTTGGCCCCGGGCTGTCTTCTTCAGCAGCTTCCTATATGCGCGAGGACACGGCATCGCTCCAACGGGTCGAATGGTCTCCACAGGCAAGGCCGGCGGTCCGGCCCAGCGAATACACGTTCCGCCGGCGCGACACGTTGCTGTTCGCTGCCTCGGATGGCAGCGACCCCCGTCAGAATGGACGCGACTACGAAGTCGGTATCCCGCTCTCGATCAATCCGCTCTGTAATCTTCTCCTGTGTATGACGGTAGCGTGGTCTCTCGCGATGCTGGCTTCGCTGCGCCGGTCCCGTCGACTTGATCGCCGGTAGGGGTCCCCTGGCGCCCTGTGCCTATTCGTCTATCGCGATGCCACCGACAGATCGCTCCGAAGTCGGTAGATGATCATCGGCACGATGAGCCTTGCCCCGAATATCGAGAGATGATGGTCATCCACGTAGAGGCTATGTCCGGCTTCGTCGGTCGCCTGGCACGCTGTTGACGAGCAGATCGTTGCGATGGGATCAACCAGTTCGAAGCCGGGATGCGCAGGTGCGAAAATTGCAAACGCCGCCTCGAAGGCGACATGCTCGGCGCGCGATGGAACAGGGCAAGGCAGGGAGAAATAGGCCGGTCTTGTATTGCATATCAGATTGGTGTTGGGAGCATGCCCGACCAGAATGACCGGGCCGTGAAACCCGGCATAGAGCTTCGCGATATCTCCGAGCATGGTCGGAAACAACCTTGCAACGTCTGGCATGTCGACAGGCGTGACGTCGGCCTTGCTCTCAAGCATGTTGCGATATCCGGGCCAGCGCTGCGCCTGGACGATGGCCACGATGCCGCCGGCCGTTAGCCAACGCGCGGCCTGGTCGTTCGCTTTCCGGCAGTGCTGTGTGACGGCGCCGGTTGTCCGGGTCTGGAGATCCGCACCGAAATAGCAGTTGCCAGCCTGCGCCAGCAGGAAATGGAACTCCTTACCCCCAAGCTCCTCGAGAGCACGCGTGTAGTGGTCGACATGGGAGTCGCCAACCACCAGGATCTTGTTTGGGCTGCTAAGATCTCCGAACTCACAGAAATCCTCGCATCCCAGCGAGCCGCTGATTGCCTTCAACGCTGTGCTATCAGCCAGTTCGGTTCCCGCAACCGATAACTGAAGTCGCCAGGACATCCCGCCCGACATCGCGTAGCTGACCACCGAGAATGCGACCACACCCACCAAGGCAAGTCTTGAAGGTCCGGCTAGGCCACGGCGGCTGCGATAAGGCTGTTCGATGAAATGAAACATCAAGATGGCCAGGGCGAAGGACAGCAGCCCGATGACAATGGCTTCTGCCGGCAGTAGTGGCCGAAGGAGCCCATATTCGCAGAACACGATCAGCGGCCAATGGACGAGGTAGAGCGAGTAACTGATGCGTCCGAGATAAGAGACAGGACCGTTGCGCAAGATAAGGCCTGTCCATCGCGAACGGTCAGCATGCAGCACCATCGCGGCGCCGATTGCAGGCGGAAGGACGTTCCAGGCGGGATTGCCCGAACCACTTCCGAGAACGAAGATGGCACTCAAGATGAGTGTCAGCCCGAGCACGGCGAGCAACTCGTGGACAATGATGGACCGCGGCCCCGGAAGCCATACCAGCGCAGCGCCGCAAGCGAACTCGAACACGCGAAAAGGCGTGTTGTAGAAGACGGTGGCACGTCCGTCGGCGATCCACTCGGCGGCCCCCGTTCGAGAAAGCAGCCAAACCGATCCGTCCTGGAATTCAAAAATGAGACAGAAGCTAAAAACGGCAATGGCCATGATCGGCCAAACCATTCGCCGTGGGAATAGGGCCAGCAAAACTGAAAGCAGCAATGGCCAAACGAGGTAGAACTGCCACTCCACGCCCAGCGACCACGTATGAAGGAGCGGCTTCATCCGCGCGGCGAGATCAAAATAACCGGACTCGCGCCAGAAAAAGATGTTGGATACGCCTAAAACCGCTGCTGCCAGAGATTTCCCGAAGGTCTCCAGATGCTGAGGCGTAAACAACAGAAACGCAGCGACGCATGAAAGCGACAGCGTCGTGAAGAAAGCCGGCAAGAGGCGGCGCGCCCGACGCGAATAGAACTGCGCCAGACTGAAACGCCCTGCGTCGACATCGGCCGCCACAATGCGGGTGATCAAAAAACCACTAATTACGAAAAATACATCGACGCCGACAAAGCCGCCGGAGAAACCTGAAATTCTCAAATGAAAAAATACTACCGCCAGAACGGCGACAGCTCTAAGCCCGTCTATGTCTGTGCGATGACGGTCAATTGCGGCAGAAGCCGTAGATGACAGGGAGCCGGCCTGCCCTCCATCGGGCAGCGCGTTGCTGCTTTCGCGGCAGGCCGCTCCAGTCGCCGTCGAAGGTAGAGCTTCGCCGCTTCGCATCTCACTCAATTGCTTTTGCCGGCTGCATTCGCAGCCGATATCCGGGTCTGCTCCTGGTCCGGCAAGGCCGAATAGAGACCCATCATTCGAGCAATGGCATCGTCGGTCTCGGGCCTCAGGTTTCTGCGTATATGCGAGCCATCGCGGTAGATGAACTCGCCATTGATGTAGGTGGGGCAATGTCTGTCCAGACACATGCCTTTGACCGGATTGATAAAGACCACGGCATTATCCTGAACGAGCGATCCGAGCGCGGTCACCATCGGCGACCAGGTACGGAAGACTTGCTCGCTGTTCATCTCGGTCGAACAACGCCTAAGCATACCGCTTTCGCGTATCGCCGCGCACGAAGTCAGGTCAATGCCTGGACCGGGCACTTGGCCAATGATTGCGATGCGTCGATCCGGGTTGCTGATTTCCTCGACAAGGCTGCGCAGGCCATCACGCAACAACAGGACTTTATCCGTCCGCTGTCCATCATCAGCAACGACATCGGTGGTGGCAAGACTTGTCCAGGCGGAGGACAACACCACGAGGTCGATGTCTGTCCGCTGTCTCAGCATGCCGACCGCAGCCTTTCGTGACAATGAGCAACTTTCCCGATAGCCGGGGAAATCGGGAAAGTCGCGGTGGACACCCTCCCCAAAGGCGGCGGGGCAGGGGCGATAAAGAAAGAAAGCCGTATTTTCTCCTTTGCCTGCGCTGTCGAATAGCGGGGCGAGATGTTCGGCATGGCTGTCGCCCCAGAGCACAGCGTGCCGCGCCGCTTTTTCCCAAGGCGCACCGAACGCGCAAAAGGTGCTGCCCAGCTCAGGAATGCTGACCATTTGCGGGCATGACCAATCCCACATCACATCAAGGCTGCGCATTGCCTCGGCTTCCTTCGAAATCCTGCTGCTGAACCCACCGGCTTCGAAGATCGCATTGGCGCTCAGGCAAACCATCGCCAGGGCGGTGGTACCAGCGATAAGTGCCCTCGACGGCGGAGCCCGCAAGCGGCGAACGGGTTCCTCGACGAACCGCCAGGATAGATACGCCGCCAACCAGGCCATCGCTATAAGCACGGACGATTCGACCGCTGACGGCAATGCGGTGCCGGCGTAGTGACGGAAGAAGACTAGCATCGGCCAATGCCAGAGGTAGAGACTATAGGAAATCTTGCCCGTCGATCGCAAAGGCGCGCTCGCAAGCAGCGCCGAGATCGTTGACTGCGACCGCGGCCAAACGAGCAGGACAGCGCCGATCACCGGAACGAGCGCGCCACGGCCCGGAAACGGCTGGCTCGGCGATAGCCAGAGGGTGCTGGCGGCTACCAGGCCAAGGCCGATCAGCCCGAACGCATCGGACCTATGCCGGCGGCCGATCGGCGGTGCAAAGACGAGTAGGCCGCCGAGGGCCAATTCCCAGGCTCGGCTGAAGGGAACATAGAATGCCTGTTTCGGATCGACCGCTACCAGATGGAGGGAGATCGAGAAGCTGGCTAGCGCGACGATGCAGATCGGCACAACAACCAGTAGGTGGCGGCCGCGTGCCAGCCGGTTGGCAATCAGAAGCAGCACCGGCCATACGAGATAGAACTGCTCTTCGACGCCGAGCGACCAGAGATGGAGCAGCGGCAGAAGCGTCGACTCGCGGTCGAAATAGCCTGTGTTCCAGAGAAAGTAGTAATTACCCAGCCCGAACGTGGAATACGCCGCGCTACGTCCTAGAGCCGCATAATCCCCCGGGAGCAACAGAAACCACCCTGCGACGAATGAGAGGCTGATCATTACCAGCATCGCCGGCAGTATTCGGCGCATCCGCCTGCCGTAGAATTCGACAAGGGATGGTCCACCGCCTTCCGCCACCAGAAGGCGCGTGATCAAGTAACCAGAAATGACAAAGAAGATATCGACGCCGACGAACCCGCCCGGGAAACCGGGCACCTCAAAATGGAAAAGAATGACGGCGATCACTGCGATTGCGCGCAATCCGTCGATATCTGGCCGATAGTCGGGTTTCAAAGCGCCTCCTGCAGTGCCCCCCAGTTTCATAGCCTGGTTGCGCCACATGAGTCGATGACGGGACATCCGCAGTGGCGGCACTCGCGGTTCGATTTACAAGCCGCATTGCGAGAAACGTGGGGATACCCTCACAATTTGTTTCACGCTGGAGCGACGAAAACCTACACATTGGTAGGCATGTGCCAGAATCAGTTCTGCTCTCGTGAGCCACGGCATCGGACTACTGGCAACATTTCGGATGGGTACTCGTTCATTGGCGATATCAAGATGTCGAAAACTCGATCGCCTTGGTGAAAAAACGGGATTGTTTGCCCTGTCCATGATTGTATAGAAAGACTGTCCCGTGCGTTGCGAGGCCACGGGTCGTTCTGGAGGGTGGCAACTGTGGACAACCATAGCGCGGACATGGTTGAATTCGGCCCGCGAACTCACCTACTGGTTACCGGTGGCGCAGGCTTCGTTGGGTCGGCACTGGTCGATCTGTTGCTAGGGCGCAATTGCAGCGTGACCGTTATCGATGACCTTTCGAACGGCTCGCTTCACAATCTTCCTGCCAGCGATCCCCGCCTAACGATCCGGACCTTCAGGGTTGGCGATCCAGCATACAGTGCGGCGGTTCACGATGAGGTTCGCCAGGCGGACGCCGTGTTCCATCTGGCGAGCCCGATCGGGGTTCAACTGGCCCATAAGGAACGCTTTGCCGTTACCAGCGGCATTCTCGAGTCAGGCTGTGCGATTGTCGAGGCATGCCGACTGCACCGGCGCCCGCTTCTTTATACCTCAAGCTCCGAAGTCTATGGCTCCGGCCGGGACCGGCCAATCACAGAGTCCGATCCCGTGATGACGGATCTCCGGCCGCGGTGGGGCTATGCTGCCGCCAAGGCGGCGGTCGAGCATCTGGTTGCCGGACTGTTTTTCGATTTTGGTATCCCCACCTGGATCGTCAGGCCATTCAACATGGCTGGTCCACGGCAGCGACCGGTGACCGGCTTGGTCTTGCCGGTTTTTGTCAACGCAGCCTTGCGAGGCGAGCCGCTCGTTGTTCACGACGACGGCGAACAGAGGCGGGCATTTCTTCACGTTGCCGACGCCGCCGAAGGGTTACTCCTGATCATCCAATGTCGATCCTTGCGGGGACGACCAGTCAATCTGGGCGGCAGCGAGGCGGTGCAGATCGGCAATCTTGCAAAGATGGTGGTTGAGGCCGCCAAGTCCGGCGCCCCGATCGTCACGAAGCCTTCCACCGCAGTGTATGGCGAGAGGTTTGCCGTAACGTATGATCGCGTACCGGACACCAGTCTTTTGACCACCATGACAGGGTGGCGCCCGCTGCGAAGCACAAACCAGACAATCACCGACAGCATCGAGCACATGCGCACCCAACGAGTGATGGCTTGACGCTTGGCCCATTTGTACCGTTCATCGGGGCCTTGCTCTTAGCGGTTGTTGGTGTGTGGCTGTTTGCGCGTCTGGCGACCCGCATCGGAGCGGTCTCAAAGGTCAAGAGCGATCGATGGCACACATCGGGGGAGATCCCTCGACTGGCAGGCCCCGCCATGCTGATCGCGATATCTCCGTGGCTTCCGGTAGAGCATATTCTTCTGCTGGCTGTTTTCTGCTTGATCGGCGCGCTGGATGACGTCCGATCCCTTTCCGCCGGTGCCAAGGCAGCGGCATTGGCCGCTGCGGCTGTATCAGCTGGGATCATCACAGGCGTGTGGTGGGTTCCGATCGTCATTTGGATAGCTTGCAACGCGGTCAACATGCTCGATCATGCCGATGGTCTTGCCGCGAGCGCGGTCGCGGCTGCCTTCCTGGGGCTGGGCGGCGAGATCGGGATGGCCGGTGCGGGCGCGTGTGTCGGGTTTCTTTGCTTCAACTATCCGCCCGCCCGCGTTTTTATGGGCGATAGCGGCAGTCTTCTCCTCGGCGCAGCAATCGTGCTTCTTGCTTCGAAAAGAGGTTTTGACGCCTCGCTAGCGTGGATTGCCGTCCCGCTGATTGATGCCATATTCGTAACCTCTCGCCGCTTGCTACAGGGGCGGAGGCCTTGGATGGGCGGCACGGACCACCTTGGTCACACCTTGCTTCGGATTGGTGTGAATCGTCAGATTTTACCGGCTGTTTACGCCGCGGGGGCACTGACGATAGGGCTGATTTTTTCCGCCTAGTCTAGGCTACCCATAATAGCCTAGTCTAGGCTACCCATAATATAAGCCACTCGTAGCGCGAGTGTTGCGAATCCTCGCGCGACAGGATGGTGATATAGCGGTCCTTCCTATCCGGCTTCTGGCCACGTTGCCGCTTGCTCGCAATAGTGTCCGCCTTCTGGAGTGCGCCCCGGCACGTGGCCGGTGGGTCGTTTTGCTCGAAACCAGAGCGCCCGAGGTGGGACGCTCCAGAATCTTGTCTGTACTAGGCCTTGGGCTTGCGCTTGGCAGGAACTTTTTTAGCAGAGACCGGCTGCGGTTTGCGTCCTAGCCCCGCCGCCTTCGCAAGCGTTGATCTTTGAGCCGCGTAGTTCGGCGCAACCATCGGGTAATCCGGCTTCAATCCCCATTTCTCGCGATATTCGTCCGGAGCGAGTCGGTAGTGTACCGAGAGATGGCGCTTTAGCGATTTGAATTTCTTCCCGTCTTCGAGGCAGATGATGTAGTCCGGCGCTACCGACCGTTTTGGATTGATGGCTGGCTCCTGTTTAGGCAGCTCGGCCACATTCGGCTGGCCAAGACCTGTCAGTGACGAATGAATCGCCGCGATCAGATCTGGCAACCCAGCAACGGGTAGTGGATTTTGGCTTACATAGGCAGAGACAATGTCTGCAGTTAGCTCCACGAGATCGGCCGTCTGGGCTTCGTTTTGATCGCTCAAGTATCAGCTCCTACGATAGGGATAAAGCTCGCCCCACGCGTCTGTCCTATACCGAAATTGTGAGCGATGCCGAGAGAAATTCCACCATCGGATAATATTAGATGGTTACCGAGACCCAGGCCACAGAGCGCGTCCAATTCGCCTGGGGTTCTTGGAAGCTTTTCGAACTTTTTGCGTCGCGCCTCAGCCCGAATTGCGAGTGCTTATGGGACAAATTGTGACTTAGAGTCGGTATTGGGAAAAATTTCAAGAGGCATGGACTTTCTGGCGCGTGTGCCCCCTCCTTAGTCGTGCACGTAGCACGAGCCCGATAGTTCTGCTGAACGTGAGCTATGCGCCTCCGTTCTGCTTGAACGGGATGCCGACCGCCCAGGCGAGACCGCGCTCGGTGAGCGCCTGCCGGAAGGGCGCGCTCTTCACCTCCGCCGTCATCGACATGCCCGGCGTCAGCGTTACATCCTCATCCTCGACGCGTGTCGATGTCTCGTCGAGCGCAATTCGCATCGTGAACACGAGCGGGCCGGCGGCATCATGCGCGGTCTCCTGCTTGGCCCCTGACGCCTGCTGCGGCGCGCCGGCCGGGATCGCGTCATTCGATACCGTCAATATCTTGCCGTTGAGCGTGCCGTAGCGCGTGAATGGGAAAGCCTCGAGCTTGATCCGAACTTCCTGCCCCTCACGGACAAACCCCTTGTCGCGGTTGAGCAGCATCGCCTCGATTCTCGAGCTTCGTGCCGGCGGGCACCACCACCATCAGCTTCTGGTCGGTTTTGGTCGGGGCTCGGCGCGTCAGCCGTAGCTGTTGAACCTTTGGGAGGGACGTAGCGCTAGGCACTGATAGAGCCAAGATCTGGATGCGCTTCACGATTCGTCACCTCAACAGGCGCGGCGATTGTCCTTTTTTATGGAAAGCGCCCACCTTGCGCATTAGACTTAACGGCCATGCTGGAGCCGCTGGGATCAAACTTATGGATTGTGAATGGCGGAATCGTCTCGTTCAAAGGATTCGATTATCCGACGCGCATGGCCGTCGTGCGTCTTGCCGATGGGGGGCTGTGGTTGTGGTCGCCAGTCGAAAGGACGGCTGCGATTGAGGCTGAGATTCGAGCGCTGGGGCCTGTTCGGCATATGCCCCAACAAGCTGCACTACCTGTTTCTAGGCGAGTGGCAGGCTGCCTTTCCGGGAGCGAACCTGTGGGCGACGGCGGCGACAATCGCCAAGTGCAGCGAACTTCGCTTTTCCGGAGTACTGGCCGACCATCCGCCCGCCGAATGGGACGGGCAAGTCGACCAATTCTATTCACCAATTCGCCTTTCATGGACGAACTGATCTTCTTTCACCGCGCGTCGCGCACCGCTATCATCGCCGACCTCTCGCAGACCTTTAGCGAGACGTTCTTGAAACGTCATTGGCCTTGGTGGATGCGGCCAATCGCGAAACTTTCGAAAATGATCGAAGGGTGGGGTTATCCGCCGATCGACTATCGGATCAGTTTCCGCAACCGCGCAACCGCGCGCCCAAAGATTCGTGAGTTGATCGGAAAGCATCCCGAGCACGTCGTCGTTGCGCACGGTGAGGTTGTCAGGACGGGTGGCGAAGCATTTTTGCGGCGTGCGTTTTCATGGTTGCTCCAGCAGTCGCAACGTCGGCAATTGGACGATCGCCGAATGATAGCTTTTCGCTGACCTTCCAAAATACGAGACGGCGTCTACCGGCCCCATTTCGGACCTTCACTAGAAGGAAGTTCTTGGCGACTCGCAACGACAGCGTCGACATCACAAAGCCAGTGGTCAATCTCGATCGTCGTCCTTAGGTTCCCCAGTCAGTGACGAGCTGGGCCGTCATCTCTGCCTTCATCCCCCAACCGACGACACTGCCTGGCTCAACCGCAGCCCCAGCGCAGGATGATCATCTCCGGCAGCGACAGCGCGATCGCGGATCTGACGACGAACGAGACGAGGGGAGAATTTTCTATCGCGCTTGAAGACATGGCCTGCGCCTGGGCAACGGCGCTTAGCGACGGGAAGCGCCCGGCGTCCTGGTCCGTCTACGACCGGCTGCAGTCTCGAAGTATGGCCGGCATCGTTGTGCCAAGTTTCGCGCCGAGCGCCGAGATGGAGGATCGTAACCTGGTACTTTGGGACTGGGGTCCGGATCTGCCGCACAAGGTAGCTGTATTCGACCCGAGCGGCCGGTTGCCGAAGGACCAGCTATCCTTGCGGTAACGCACTCTCGCTCGTGCCGACGGCAGGAGAGGTTCTTTTCGCCCTAGCTAGAGGCCTGATGGTTTGGCAACAATCACGTCTGCGCCTCGCTAATCTAATCTCGGATAGCTCAGAGCGTCCTCCCGGAATGAAAGCAGTCAGGCGGGTAGGGGGCTAAGGCGCCGCGGATGAGCGCGGTAGCAGACCCCTCAGCGATGGCTGCAACGGCGGCAACGACCACAATAAAGGGGTTCTGAGCCACAGCCTTCGGCCGCTGCGTCGAGCCGCACCGCTATTACGAAGTGCGCAATAACTCCCGTAAGCGGAGTGGCAGTTGCGGCGAGGCATGCACTTCCGTGCAGCTCTGTTCCCATCGCCGGAGGTATTCCGCGATCGGGATACCCGTGCGGCCGGGCCAGCGGTTGAGTGCACCCAGCGCCTCGACGCAGTCGGGCGCGCGGTCGTATTCGGCGAGGATGGTCATGGACATCGCCTGGGCGAATGGATTGAGCCCGGGCATTTCGATCTCGCTGCGATGGTCGGCAAACCACGCCGCGGCGTCGCGGACAAGCCCCTGGCTGTCGGCAAGCGCGGTATAGCCCCGGATGATGTTCTCGCGATACTCGGCAATGGCATCGCCGAAAGCGTTGTCGCCGGCGAAGGGCGGGTTCTGCTTCCAGTCCTTGGCCAGGCGCGCCAGGCCACGCAGCGAAAACGCCTCGACCATCGCCTCCTCGAGCCATTGGCAGGGTGGTCCCGGCTTGGCATCGGCCTGCCAGCTATTGGCTGCGACATGGCCGAGCTCATGTCCAAACTGGTAGGCAAGCTTCGACCAGTCGCGCTCGCCGATGTCCACGATAATCCATGCCATGGTGCTGCCGTCCGGATGCAGCCAAACGGACGGTGGGCCGGACGTATGCTCGTCGACCCGAAGCCGCGTCGGCTGGCGATCGGAGACCAGGCGGACACCACCCAGGCAGGCGGACCGCATGCGCTCGACGACTTGCTCGGCTGCGCGCGGCAGCATGTGGCCCCAATCGCCGGCGAGCTCGATGGCGGCCGACAGGAGGCTCGTTGGGGGACCGATCTGGGGAGATGATCGCGGCGCGGCTAGACTCCTCTGCGAGCTACTTTGCGGCATAGCCAGCGTCGAAACCAAACCAACAGTAGCGCTGACTACCACCAATTCGGCAAATTCCCGCCTTCTCATCAACCGAATCCAGCCGAGGACTGACTTAGGTGGGAAAGGCTGAAACCACTATGGCAGCATTGGCCGATTCCGGACCGACACCTAGTTAAAGCCAAAATTTCGTCGCCATATGATGAGCTGTGGAATATTCACTGCTCTTTTCGATGGATAGAGTCGTCCAGTAGTTGTCGTAAGCCTCTCGATCGATATCTTTTGACGAAAACCGGTCAAGAATCTCGGCATATGCACGGTCAAGCGTTTGGCTCGCCGGGTCGAGATTCGTGATGGAAACGAGCCCTGTCGGCGGGCAGCCGAACATGGTTATGGACAAATCGGGACGATAACTCCGAAGCACGGGAATGACTTTCCACACATCTCCTGTCCACCATTGTGCAAAGCGCGATTTGGCCAGCAGAGGGTCCGAGGGGTCTCTAACGGTCATAAAAAACCCCGGGGGAAGACAGTCATGGAGAAGGATGATCGAATTTTTGCGGCAATGCTTTTCTGTGTTCATGAAATCACGAAGCAGAAATTCGAAAAGATGCATCCCGTCGAGGAACGCAAGATCGATCGGCGCGCCGAATAATTGAGAGGTGTTGTGAGAGGCGAAAAAGTCGTCGCTAGATTGCTGAAATAGCATACAACTTGGTTTCCTACCCACCACGTCGCCATCGATTCTGAAATAGGGGTCGACTGCCACGCTAGCGGCGTTTGCCAGTCTAAGTGTGTCGCCGTTAAGAGTGCCAATCTCGAAGTAGGTCTTTGGTTTTAGGCTTAGATGGAGAGTGTTGATAAACGCGGAATAACTCTCACCGCAAATAGCAGCGGAGTGATCCGCGTCATCGGACGTACTTATATCCTCGTTATTCAACCTAATCTCTTTCTACCCCGTAATTGTCAGCGCTGAAATCTTAGCCAGGTACCCTACCTGCAAACCCCTGGACCGACAAGGCTAGGCGCTGGCTGAGCAGACACACAGCTGGACGTTCTCGGCGGCATACGGTCAGCCCGCTTCCAGAACGTTCAAACCCCCAACCAAAAATCGCGCATTTGGTCTCTGGATAATTGCATCATATGCGGCTTACTGTCGAGGGCGGTCGAAGGCTTGGACACTCATCGTTCCAGCACAGCTTACCAAGCCAACCGCACCGGCTTGGGAACTCAAAACATTGCGCTTGGAGCCAGCACCAAAATGCACAGCCTAGCCATCCTATCGCCGCGGCTCTTCACCGCGCATGGGACAGCCCTCTACATTGAGCCAGGTTCCCGCGAACTTCGTCATGACAAGCGCGGGGACGGGCATGGTTGCGCCAGGGTCGTCCTCGAAGGCAGACACGGTCGAATTGTTGTGTATGACGGTCCGAACGCGTTCGACCCAATAGCCTGCCAAACAACCCACTGTCGCGCAATCGACCGCACTGGAAGCCAGCCGATAGACCCAACCATGTTTGAGATCGTGCGACTCGACAATGGCTGGGTTGCTCTCAAGTCGGGCGACGCCTATTTGACGGCTCTGCCTGACGGGCATGTCACTCTGACGCAAACAACCTGCAGCAGCTGGGAATCGTTCATTCTCGCCGATCCAGTTCCCCCGCAAGAATACAATTATGATACCTTAGCTGCTTCGGGTCATACTCTCAGCATTAGCTGTATTGAAACCAGAGGCAGAAAATACATTGATCGAGCCGCAAGGGCTGTTGAACGGACCGCGGCGCTTCTTCGAACTGATATTGTATATTGGTTCAGCAACTCGTCGTTCCCATTCTCAATTCCTGGAACAGAAATCAGGCACATTCGAGTTGCCGTATTCGCCGATTTTATCGAGGACATTAATAACATATGCCTACGACTAATGCCCAATCTCGTAGAAACTGACTTCAATCTTATCGTACAAGATCACGCCTTTGCAGTTAACCCGCAGGCTTGGGATCCCCTTTTTCTGAACTACGATTACATCGGCGCTCCGTTCTGTGGACTATGGAGCGGGGGGCCTTATTGGTGTGGACCAATCATTGGGAATGGCGGCTTTTCGTTGCGGAGCAGGAAACTTTACGACGCCCTTCTCAAGGAGCAACTTACTTGGAATATAGAGGATTGGATACCTTACGAAGACAGGCTACGACTCTTTGCATATTATGTGACAAACCAGAAGGGGCAAAAATGCCTTGGCGAGGACATAGTAATTTCGATTGCAGCCAGAAAGTTATTGGAAACTCGCTACGGAGTAAGATTTTGTCCACCGGAATTGGCCGGAAAGTTTAGCTTGTTTGAAGATCATCCGTTCACGAATTATTGGTTAGGCAGGAGTTTTGGGTTTCACGGCGAACAAGTTGCCGAGAAGTATGGCATAGTACTATGAAACCCGGCAGCAAGTCATGCTCTCTTGGTATCATCGTCCGTCGCGCTGTGAGTTGGTCTAGGCCGACCTTGCTCCCTCGATCAATTCGATCCAATCACCAATTGCGTATTGCCAATCGAAACTCCTAGCGGCCTGTTGTATGGCACGACACTTGTCGACGTAGGCGGTCGGGTTCTCTTTATAGTACCGTAAGGTGGCAGAGGTGAAGGCTCGGAATTTTTCAGCCTCGATTGGCGCAAGAATCCCGCCCCCCTGGTACGCCTTTATCGGGAAGTGACCCACCGGCGTGCCTATCACGAGCCTTCCGGCAGCAGCCCCCTCCATGACCGACAACGGACCGGATTCATTCACGGAGCTTGACACCACAGCATCGACACTTCGATAGAAATTCGGCATATCGTGAAATGAAATCTGATTTGCAGTCGAACCTGCCACCTTGAATGCCAAGCCGGCCTCACGCGCCGCCGCCTCTGCGAGGTCGCCACGTTTCCACTCGACGCCGAAAGTCCTTACAGACATCGATGTGGCGTAGCCAACTGTCGCCAACCTTTCCGGCAAGGCGCTGAAAAAAGTCTCATAGTCAATTCCGAGCGATGCTACCTGTGGCGCTCGAGGTATACCGAGCATAATCGATGCCGAATATACCGATTCACCGACGACCCCATAACCGGCAAAGCTGTCGAAAACGCCCGGCCCCTTCTGTTCGATGAGCATACGGATATCGAACTCATGGTGCGATATCGCGATTATCTTATCGAAGGGAATTCGATATCGGTCGACCAAAGTCGATACGCCATCGAGCGCAGTTAGGTACAAATCGTAATAATCTCGAACGCTATCGAAGTAGGTACCGTTATCCTGCTGCCAATCGATTATATCAACGACAAAGCCCCTGTCATTAAGCTGGCATGCGACATCATAATAGACCCTGCCGTGTGACCATTTGGTATATCCGTATATCAACAGCTTGGCGCAGTTTGGCCGCCTGTTCGACTTTGCTCTTAGAACAGGATGAACAATGTGGTTTTGGATTCTGGACTTATCGTATTCATTCTCCGCAGTACGCCACGCGCCTTTCAGTCCAGAACTGACTTCGGTGCACCAATTTTCTGAAGCGATGAACAACTCCCAGGTACTGCAAACAGGTGCCCTGAGCATCATCTGTCCGTCTGGTATAGCCGACAGAAAAAGCCCACCGGATTTTAGCGTCAGCAGACCACGTTCGAGTGGGATCAGCTCGAGCGTTGTTGAACCAGATGGTCGGTTCTCGTGTTGCGACTGGGAGGCGGATAGACAGATATCAAGATAACAATCGATGGGTTCTGACGAGCCGCTAGCAGCATGAACCAAGCGCCCCGGCCGAAAGTGTCGTGGCATATTTTCGTCTGGTTCGAACAGCAAGTTGGCCGGGCTGCTCTCTGTCGGACCATGGCGTAGTTGGCCTGATGCCGTATCGACAAAAAGCACGGTGCCGAACGCCGTGAACAATTGGGCAGGTTTGAGCAAATCATCGTTCATGCGCCAGCCCGTAATTCTTCCTTCCGCCGAATGAAGAAATCGAGGTTGTCCTTGAGCCGCTGGTTCCGCGTATCCAGTTCAAGCGCTGCTCGTCCCCACTCCACCGCCCGGTCCATGGCATTGAGGCGCCACGACGCGATCGCACCGAGATCATACAGTCGAAAGCCCCAGCAGTTCGCGTCGTCCAGATAGCTTCCGGTGCGGTGCGTCTTCTCGATCCCATTGGTGGCCGCCCAGAACAGGTTCAACCAGTCTGCCCTGCCGTGGAATTCCTCGGCCAGGTCGAGCCAGATCTCGCGACGGTGCGGCGCTTCCATCCTGGCCTTGTCCAGCCAGGTCAATCTCTCCTGCCGCTGCATGCGGGCGATGTAACGCATCGCCTCGGATCGTTCTTCCGCCCATTTGCTTGTCGGCAATGCAAGGTAGCGCTCAAGCAACGGAACGGCTCGCTCATGTTGATTGGCCCACATCAAGTCCCGTCCGAGCCAGAAGCAGATCTGAGAATCGCCGGGGTCTTCCCTGTGCGCCACCTCCATTAGCGGCAGGTAGCTGCTCCTCGTCGGCTTGGCGAGATCCTGTACCTCAACCATGACGATGTCGCTGCTGCTCGCGGCGACTTCCGTTTCTCCACTGAAAACCAGAGCTTCGTGGACCGGCCGTCTGAAGCGATATCGCCAGCGATGGTGAAAGTTTTTCGCGGGCCAGCTTCGCAGCGGTGCCGGATCATCGACGCTCGATCTGTACACAGTCTGACAATAAAGGGCGGTCGTCTCGGGGGCCCAGACAGCCTCGAGCTTTGGCCGCCAGCCGGGCTCGAGGAACCGGTCCATGTCCATCGTGCAGCACACATCGACGTCGGGCGGGATCAGCGCCATCGCGGCGTTGCGGGCGTCGTCGAAACGCCATGGGCGAACCGCTATTCTATACACGGTAACGCCTGCCGCGGTCAGCCGCTCCACCGTGTCGTCGGTGCTGCCAGTGTCGGCCACAATTCTATAGTCGGCATCGACGGCCGAATTGGCCCAGCGCTCCGCGTTTGCGGCTTCGTTCAAGGCGATGGTGTAGACGGCTATTTTCACTCGAGGCCTTCCATAGGATCTACGCTCGAAAGGAATAGGTTCGGTAGATAAAACGTATTGGCCTGGCGATATATGGATTGGTATCAATCATGGTGAGAATTGATTTCATTTCGTCATAGGGATCAATACCGATCGAGCGAAGATACGAGTAAAACGCCCCCGTCTCGTGATTACTAACCTGGGTATGCCGCATCAGAAATTCGTCGACAATCCCCGCTGTCCAGCGGTCCGCCAGATGATGACCCCAATATAAATCGAGTCCCCATCCTGATATTGATAGGTCAAAGGAAGGGAGCATCTCCTTCAGGAAAGCGCGCCTGAAGAACGGGGCCATGACCTCGACCCAATTCGTGGTCCGCAGCCTGAGACCGGGGTGCTCGCGCGTCAGCCCCATCGCGTCGATACAATCCGGGGTCAAGGCGGGTTGAGCGAGATCAAGCGAATACTCATTGCAAACGGCAAAGAACGCGTCTGGATTGAAAAGAATTTCTATATCGTCATCAAGGAATAAAACTCCCTCATAGTCGTTATGAAGGCCTGTAGCCTCGAAGAACCGTTTAGCGCCATGCATTTTTGATCGGCCGCCCGCAAAAACAATTTCGGCCCTCTTTCGAAGGATATCATCCGGGTGCGGCGTGGCGTAATAATTTATGGCTAGGTCGTACTCGCGCTCCTCGTGTGGAATCTCAGAAAAAAAGGAAGGGCGGCGCTTTGACCCGGCGCGTATCAGAACCAGATATCGCCTCGGGTCGCGCGGGACTGACAACAGCTGAATATCGTTCGAATTCTCAAACATTGAACCGACGGTTCTTGCTCTGATTGTTATCGAGTATCCACAGTTCCTGCGCCCTTGCGAATGGCCACCAAGCCGCCCAGCAGCTTCGCCCGATTCAACTCATAATGGCTGTCGAAGAACAGAATTTCTGCGAACTGACCGGCAAGCGCACTCACACCCAGCGGATCGACCGAGCGGGCCGTGCCGTGGTCCTTGATTTCGCGCAGCAGGGTCTTGGTCAGCGTGACTTTGCCGAGATCCTCGCCGGGCGGCTGCCAGTCGAGGTCTTCGAGAAAATACCAGCCGCCTTCGGCAAGCAGCGGGAAAAAAGCGCTCAGCGTCAACTGTTCGTCGAACGAAGCGTGGCTGCCGTCGTCGATGATCACGTCGAGCGATCCCGCTTCGAGCTTTGCAGCGACGGCACGCAGATCGCCCAGCTTGGATTGGTCGCCAATGAACGACTTGAACCGTTCAGTGTTGAGCTGCGAAAAATCCGTCAGGTCGACACCGATCACCTGACAGAACGGAAAATAGCTCTGCCACAGCGAGACGGATGGGGTTTCGGTCTGGTTGCCCTCGGCCAAACCACGGCACAGGCCGATCTCCATCAGACGCTTCATGGACAAGCGGCGGGGTGACAGCAGGCGATCGTAGATCCTCGCGTAGCAGTGGCGGTTGCCGGTGTGTCTGTTCTTGTCGGTGTTGAAGCGGTCAGCGAGACTGGTGAAGGTTGGGAAGCTGTCGAGCGGGTTGATGAGGAACGAGATCAGCGGCGCCCCTTCGCCGCCCGGCCGGGCCTCGTTGCGCGCCGTCCACAGGTGGATGCCGTACACCCGCTCATCGTTCAGATAGTCGACCAATTCCGCTATCGGCTTCTCGAACCGGTCGATCTCATTCCAATCGATGGTGTTGAAGAACATTGGGCTGAACAACCATTCTCGCAGTTCGGCCCCGGCGTCGGAGGCAATATAGTCGGACAAAAGCTTGGGGCCGATGTCTCCGAATTCCTTGCCGTGCGCTGCGTGAAAGCGCTCGATCGACAACTCGTAAAGGACCCTGAGATGCCGGCTGTAGGGCTTGGCATAGATGACGTTGCCGCAGATGAAATGGCCTTTGTGCGATCCGTGCCATTGCAGATTGAAAAAATGGTCGCCGCGAAACGGGAACGGCCGCAGCATGACGACGTCGGAATCCATCCATAGCCCGCCATGCTCATAGAGCAGGGCGTAGCGGAAGATATCGCTGAAATACCTGATCTCGGAGCCGGCAACGATCCGCTCGAACAAGGCCCGCGGCATGACATCATCGGCATTGCGGACTTCGACGCCATGCGGGACGAGGAACCCGAGCTTCTCCGGTGCGTAGCTCCACACCCGTACCGGATGGCCTGCTGCCCGCATCGACGTCGTGGCCGCAATCAGGGTACGATGCTCGGCCTTGTCGGACATCACCTGGTAGAAGCAGTTGATCTGCGCAAGTGCGGTGTCGTCGCTGCCAAGGAAGGGAGAAATCCGTGCGTCGAACTGGCGCGATCCTTCCCGTCGTTCCAGCGGAGAATCGACATCGCGCAGAAACGGCGCGAGCTCATGAAAGATCTCGTCTGTCGATTTCATGCCGCCGGCGCCGACTTCCTTGCCTCCCGGCAACGCCTGTCTTGCGTCACCCATGGCTCCGTCGTCGGCCCGGTCAGCCTTTATCATCGTTTTCGTTGGCGGAGCGCCAGATCCAAAGGCCGGCGTCAGGCTGGAAGTTGTATCGGCCGCGCCCGATGGCAGACTACCCACATCCTCCAGCAGCGACCTCACCTCCGCCTCGTCGACAGTCGCGAGCCAGGACTCGCTGTCGGTCACGCTGTAGGAAATCAGCAAACGACTTTCATCGGGGTGCCACGCCAGCCCGGCAGCGAATTCAACGCCCTTTTTGTCGAAGAAGAACGGACGACTTACCTTTCGCAAGGTTTCGGCATCGTCGAACCAGACGAACCGATGCAGGTAGTAACGCCGCTTTTCCGCGGTCCGCCATTGCACCTCATGTATCAATGCGAGCCAACCACCGGCGAATGTGATGAGCTGGCTTCCCCCTCTGAACCGCGGGGCTGCAATCGCGGGAGATGTCTCGCCCAGAGTCGCACCTCGTTCATCCACGATCCGGGTGGGATCGCAGAAGTAGATGAACTGCAGCGTCTCTGCCCCTCCCGTGCCGGGCTTGACTTGCGGCATCCAGTTCTTCTCGTGTACCCGAGGTCCTGCCGGATGCAGCACGCGCCAGTCGGTCAGCCGACACGTACCACTCTCGTCGATGCGCGCGATGACCTGCTCGCACCAACCCTCCTGTGTCAGCTCGCGCACGCAAGAGACGCCCCACAGCGCATCCTGCCAGGTGAACAGGCGCATGTCCTCAAATCCGAGAACCCGGTCGTTGGCGGGCTCCGGCATATCAACCGGCGGCAAAATCTCGCTTGCGGACTGGATGGCGAGTTCATCGCTCAATCGCAGCAGGAAATTCCGCGTGTGGACCGGAGCTCCGCCCGGCGTGTGGTATTGCAGGTTGTCTTCGGCCAGGGTGTAGTTCACCGTCCGCTGCAAGAACACGATCTGGTCCCCCAATCGCGCCACCGACGGATTTGATGACCGATAGCCATCGGGCGCTGTGAAGCCGACCGGACGGGCCCCGAAGGACGGCATCATTGTCTTAGCGGGCTGCGCGTAGAAGAACAGGTTGGACCACGCTAATTCCTTGGGGCCGTCGCCGATGGTCCGGTTCAGTGCCAGCCAGTTGCAGGCCGCGAAGCCGCGGTCCTTGCGCACCGGATCGCGCGAATAGTTTGCGGCTATCGCAAACTCCTCGATCATGCCTGTCGTATAGACATAATCCTCGATAAACAGGATGTCCTGTTCAGGTCGTTTGATAGCCAGCCCTGCTTCCGAAAACAGCACGCTGGCGTGGTTCATCCCCTTCTCGCGATAGAACTGTGCCAGGTCGTAGAGCGGCTCGGCGCGTTGCGGGCGTTGATTGCAGGCGACGAGCGCCTGGCTTATGAAGCCTGCCTCGTCGCCGAGCTTGCGCAGGCAGCGCGCTTCCTGCAGGCGAGCGTTCCACGCCTCCTCGTCCCAACCGCCCATCGCGGCACGTTTGGCGTAGGCCACCGCGGCCTCCGCTGTCCGCCCGGCGTCGCGGTAGGATTGCGCCAAGTAGAACCAGTAGCGCCGATTTTCCGGATCCTTCTCAAGGGCCTCCAGCAAAAGCCTGGCATCTCGTTCGAATTTGTCCACCCGGTTCGAGCCGCTGGCGTGGTCCTTGTACCAGGCGCCACGCAGTTCTTGAACGCCACCCGGCACGTCGAGATATTCGTGGGTTACACCGTGATAGCGTGCACCGGCATCGCGCCTGGCAAGGCGCGTGTTCCAATAGGCGAGGCCGGAATCCGAGCGCTGCAGCAATCGGCAGCCCGGCCCGTCGAGTCCCTTGCGGAAGTTCGTATCCTCGACCACCAGCTCCATGTCGGCGTCGTCGAACAGCAGATAGTCATAAGCGAGCGGCGAGGCATAGGCGTGATCGAGCGCGGCGTTGCGCGCCTGCTCGAAATTGTGAAATGGAAATTCGTGCAGCTCGCCTGGCAGGTTACGGGCGGCGAAAAACGATTTGATGAAACCCTGGGTTCCGTCGGTCGACCCGGTATCGCCGATGACCCAGCAGTCGATATGCTCGGCGACAGCCCCGAGACAGCGCTGAAGGTTCGCCATCTCGTTCTTGACGATCATGTTGAGGCAGAGGCGCTTTCCGCTTGTCATATGCTGACTGTCTGCTCCCCGGATGACCGCCGGCTGAGGCGGTCGCATTTGTGCCGTGGTGCCCTCTGTGACAGCGGATTTGTCCGACCTTCATGCTCCATGCACGTTCCCCAGCCTCGGCCACTTGCATGACCTCTGTGTGCAAAGGACAGGTCGTCCCCCTCCTTTGCAACGCGACCCTGGCCCCAGCCATTGTTAGCCAGCGCTGCCCGGCGCCGCAAGGGTCTCACCATCCCGCTGAACCACCCGTCGCCAACAAGCGTTCCCTTCGGCTCGATCGCTCACGCGCCGAATCCGCTGCGATATCGAGCTTCAGCCGCGAACAAAGCGGGCGCCTGTAAGCATTGGATTTCTCGATGCATTTGGCCCGCAAACGCCATCCGGATGTCGACTAGAGGAAGTTGCTTGTCCGGCCGAAGTTAATAAATTGTTAACTTGGTTATTTACAACTTGCTAATTTTAGATTTTAGTAATGTCTAATTTATTGAGAGGGCAGCGGCGGAGCGGGCAGAGGGCCTGCCGGTCCGCGCAATCTGCGAAGCCAGGAGAGTATCTGGAGCATGTCGCTTGGTGCATGAGGGCGCCGAGCGTGTGTCGTGCGTGAGAAGATGTTTGTTGTCTTGAGCTCGAGGCCAGCGTTTTTTCCAACCCGATATTCCCTCGCAATCGTCGGTTCCCTCGCAAGTCGTCGTCGAGAAATCGCGATATGCGTGATGGGAGTTGGCTGTGGTTGGAGTGATACCGCGCACGAAACGATGCGGCCGCGACGCAGGCTTCCGATTCGATCGGCCTCAGAATTATCGGCACCTGGCCGCCAGCCATCGTTCTCCGGCAATTGATGAGCAATTCTTAGCGGATGCACCCGGTGTGCTCCCGGGCACCCGCGGACTCCGCACTCACCTCAGCGAAGACAATTGGCGCATGGTTCGATCGAGCGGAACGAAATGGCCGTCTAACCTTGCTTGCCCTGCCTCTTATTACGCCGATGCGCGCACCGCCGACAGCTGTGGCTTCCGCGAACGCCAGCGCTCCGCGGCTATTGAAACTTAAGTTTACGACACGAGAGAAGCAGCGGCGCAGCAGGCGCCCACGAGGAGAACAACGATGAGTTACATAGCAGGGTTTGCTGTCATGGAAGTCGCGGTGAGAGGCGTTTTGCCCATCGGCGACACGACCGAAAATGTACCTTATTTTATCGTCGACACGGCCAAGAACACCATCGTCGGCCAGGTCATTCTGCCCAAGGCCGTCAAGCGAAGCCTCGCCGTCGCTGTCACCGTCAAGGTTCCGGCCGCGGCCGGCTCATTGGCGATTGGCACGTTTGACGATGACGGGACTTTCCAGGCCTGCAGCTTCCTCCGCGTAGAGAGCTCCACTGTTGCACGTCCCGACGGTGCCGTCGGGCCGTCTGGACGATGACTGCGCCCAAGCTCCTTCTCCTGACCGCTCGCCGGCCAAGCCGATGGGCGGTTTTCCCTTGAACTGAATTCGAAGCCAACAGGAGCCAGTCATGGCCCGCGCCTCTGAAATTCTTTTTGTCGACCCTTCGATCTCCGACCTCCAGACCGTTCTTGGCAATTTGCGCCCCGAAGTCCAGGCAATTGTGCTGGATGGCCGCCGACCGACGGCACGGCAGATTGCCGCCGCGCTCTCGCGGCACGAAGGGCTCGACGCGGTGCACGTCTTGGCGCATGGCGCGCCTGGCCGGGTTAGTTTGACCGCGGGAGAATGGTCGGTCGCCACACTGAAGGAAGAGGCTGAGGACCTTGCCGCAATCGGCAGGGCGCTTGCCGCGGACGGCGAACTGCGGCTGTGGAGCTGCGAGACGGCATCGGGGAATGTTGGCGAGGCCTTCGTAGCGGCTTTGGAGCGGGCAGTCGGGGCGGACGTCCGCGCATCGAGGTCGTTGGTCGGGGCGGCAGCCCTGGGCGGCGCCTGGGAATTATCCGCACCGGCTAGAGCCTCCGCGCCTTTGCCGCCGCTGACTTCGCATGGTGTGGCAAGTTACACCGGGGTGCTTACAGCAGGCGATCTGACACTTACCGGTACTGTAGATACTGGATCGAGTAACAATATCAACACGTACTATCTGATTGATACAAACGGTACCGGACCTACAACCGATGATACGGTTGTAGGTAGCTTTCAGTTGCCATCTGCTGCCAATGCTGCGGCTCCGAAATTCTCGGTAACCGTAACAGTTCCCGTGGTTGGAGATACCTATCTCATCTATGACTCAGGCTTCCGACTATACGGCACACTTACGTATGTCGCCGACGCTGACCCCAACACGGTGGGCGACCAACCGGGTTATAGCTTTGCTACCCAGCCCATCAACAACATTGGCGCCGCGGGCAACGACGGCGATCATTTTACAGGTGGCCTCATAACCCTCGCCAGTGCTGGCGCTGCGGGAGCGACAGGCCCTGCGGGCCCAACCGGCGCCACGGGTGCGACTGGTGCCACAGGCTCGACCGGAGCAACGGGAGCGACGGGAGCCACAGGCTCTACGGGCGCCAGCGGCTCATCGGGTGCGACCGGCTCTACCGGTGCAACAGGTGCGACGGGTTCGACTGGCGCAAGCGGCTCGACTGGAGCAACAGGTTCGACTGGCGCGAGCGGCTCAACGGGCGCGACTGGCGCCACGGGTGCAACCGGCTCGACAGGAGCCACTGGCTCGACTGGTGCAACGGGTGATACCGGCGCCACAGGGTCTACTGGCGCTACCGGAGCCACAGGTGCGACCGGAGCAACGGGCGCGACTGGAGCAACCGGCTCGACCGGAGCTACGGGCTCTACGGGTGCGAGTGGTTCAACGGGACCGACTGGCGCGACCGGTGCGACTGGCGCCACGGGTGCCACGGGCTCTGCTGGTGCAACCGGCTCGACCGGAGCCACTGGCAATACTGGAGCGACTGGCTCGACCGGTGCAACGGGTGATACCGGAGCGACCGGATCGACCGGTGCAACGGGTGATACCGGCGCCACAGGGTCTACTGGCACTACCGGAGCCACAGGTGCGACTGGAGCAACCGGCTCGACCGGTGCCACTGGCTCTACCGGAGCCACTGGATCGACTGGGTCAACGGGCGCGACCGGCTCTACCGGTGCAACTGGCGACACCGGGGCAACCGGTGCGACTGGATCGACCGGAGCAACGGGTTCGACCGGTGCTACAGGCTCGACCGGAGCCACAGGTGCTACGGGCTCGACCGGAGCCACAGGTGCTACGGGCTCGACCGGTGCAACAGGCTCAACCGGGGCAACTGGCTCGACAGGTGCAACAGGTTCGACCGGCGCCACTGGTTCTACCGGTGCGACTGGCTCGACCGGGGCCACGGGCTCGACTGGAGCAACGGGTTCGACCGGTGCTACAGGCTCGACCGGAGCTACAGGTGCTACGGGCTCGACCGGGGCAACTGGCTCGACGGGAGCGACTGGTGCAACCGGAGCAACCGGTTCGACGGGAGCGACTGGCTCGACGGGAGCGACTGGTTCGACCGGTGCAACCGGCTCGACCGGAGCAACCGGTTCGACGGGAGCGACTGGCTCGACGGGAGCGACTGGCTCGACCGGAGCAACCGGTTCGACCGGAGCGACTGGTTCCACCGGTGCAACCGGTTCGACCGGAGCGACTGGCTCGACCGGAGCGACTGGTTCCACCGGTGCAACCGGCTCGACCGGAGCGACTGGCTCGACCGGAGCGACTGGTTCCACCGGTGCAACCGGCTCGACTGGAGCAACCGGTTCGACCGGAGCGACTGGCTCGACCGGAGCAACCGGCTCGACAGGCTCGACCGGCGCGACCGGCGCGACCGGTGCCACTGGTGCCACTGGTGCTACAGGCTCGACCGGAGCGACCGGCTCGACCGGAGCAACCGGCTCGAC
>NZ_JAIUIQ010000017.1:0-146071 GCF_020165735.1 Mesorhizobium sp. B283B1A | reverse complement strand
AACCTCTGCAGACGATAAGTGACAAAACTGTTCGCGATGTCCTCGCACACCTGTTCGCGATGTCCCCGGTCCAAACACCCACTTGAGGGGGAGATGGCCGGCAGGCCAGAGGGGGGCGCCAGGGAACGCGGCGAGGCCAGCGTCGGCTCTACTTCCTCACCGCCTGCTCATAAACATCAGCTTTGAATCCTACCAGAATCCGATCGCCCACCTCAAGCACCGGCCGCTTGATCATCGTTGGCTTGGCCAGCATCAGCGCCTTGGCCTTCTTCTCGTCAAGGTCCTGCTTGTCCTTGTCCGGCAGTTCGCGAAACGTCGTGCTGCCCTTGTTGAGCAGCTTTTCCCAGCCGACCTTGCCGACCCAGCCGTTCAGCTTGCCGGCCTCGATCCCTTCGGCCCGGTAGTCGTGGAACCGGTATGGCACGTCATGGCCCTCCAGCCAGACGCGCGCCTTCTTGATCGTGTCGCAGCTGGTGATGCCGTACATGGTGATCGTCACAGCGCGCTTCCCTTGGGCTGACCGTCGAATCCGTTCCGCGGCGCATGCAGTCATCCGACGGCAAAGAAGTCAACGACCGCCATTCCTGCTATCTCGACGAACGCCTGGTGTGGACGGATGCACATGGCGGCCAGGGCGTCGTCCAGGCCGCCATATTTATCTTAACCCTGCCGCGAAGAGAGCGGGCTCCCGGAAGCCGCTTCCGGCGTCAATAGTAGAAACGCTCTTCGGTGATCTTGCCGTTCTTGACCGTGTACAGACCAACCTCATCCATGGTGACACGCTCGCCAGTGGCCTTGGGCGTTATGTCGAACTTGAAGCGCACCGCGAACTGGTCGCCGTTGACATAGGGGCCCTCGACTAAACCGCCATGCACTTCGTTGTTCTCCTGCCACCACTGGCTCTTCTGCCTGAGAGCCTCCTTGCCGTGGCTGACGGCCATCGGTCCCTCCATGGCTTCGTAACTGGCGATGTCGTCGGCATTGTACTTTTCGGCAGCACCCTCATTGTCACCCTGCTTGAGGCGTTCGGTGAAGTCCTTGGCAATTTCCGCGATAGTCATTTGTGTTCCTCCTGTTCCGACGCATAGCAAATAGGGGACAGCCTGGTAACCTGCCACTGCCGGCCCAGTCGTAGCTGACAATCCGTGTCAGGACGGTGATGCCGGGCAGAGTGGCTCTCGCACATCTGGTTGCGGACAGAAGCCAATTCCGCAATTCTAGTTGGATGTGCAACCTCTACAACATCACCACAACGCAAGAGGCGGTCCGCCAATGGACACGCACATTGCGCGACGTCATCGGCAACCTTGAACCTTCGGTCGACGTCTATCCAAATCAGGCCGGCCCGGTCGTTCGCAACACGCCAGATGGGAAGCGTGAGTTAGCTAAGCTGCTTTGGGGTTTACCAACGCCGCCTGAGCGCATGAAAGGCAAGGCAGACTATGGCACCACGAACGTTCGCAATCCGCAATACTCGCACTGGCAACAGTTTGTGAGCGTCGAGAATCGATGCGTCGTGCCGGTGACCAGCTTTGCCGAACCCAGCCCTACCCCGAGCGACAAGGACCCGGAAACAGGGATCCAGCGCAATTTTTGGTTTGCCCGTGACGAAAGCCGACCCTTATTCTTCTTCGCTGGTTTCTGGACCCCTTGGCAGGGCGTTCGGAAGGTCAAGGATGGTCCTGGTGACTTCGAGTTGTACGCATTCATGACCACCAAGCCCAATGCAATCGTCGCGCCAATTCACGAGAAGGCTATGCCCGTGATCCTTACGACGTCGGAAGAGACGGAGGCTTGGCTGACAGCGCCGTGGTCAGAAGCACGGTATTTGCAGCGGACCGCGCCAGACGATGCGTTGATGATCGTCGAGAAGCCAGCCACACAAATCAAGTTTCCGCAACAGGCTCCGGTCCAAGGGTCTCTGTTCTAGGCTACAGGATCGGGCTTGGCAGCAGCCTCTTCAATCGTCGTCTCGCCAGATCACTCGGCGAACCATGCGAATTTCGACAAGACGTCTAACACGAATTTTCAGGCGCTCAGCAGCGCTCGGCAAGACTATGTCGGCATCAAGCTCGCGGAGCTTGCAGCGCTCGCACCGCATATGCCGTTCGACGTCCCAAAAGGGAATGTCACCGACAAGCTTTGCAAGGTCGCCGGGTAGATAGTGCCGGGTGATGTTGCAGTGCCGGCATCGGACACGAATGAGTTGCCCCACTTCGTGCGCGAGGCATAGCGTTTGCACATTTCGGCGCGGTCGGCTGCTCAATTCCGGCATCAACCAAATTAGGAGTATCTTCCTATTTTAGTCAATTGCCGCTTAGTTCCATGGCCATTTATTCACATGTCGTTCGACCGCCCCGCGCGCACCGTGCAGCGACCTTGCGAAGGTGGAAGAGGCTAGCTCGAGAGCATAGGGCAGCTGGCGCCACGGCGCAGGCTGATGTGAGCCATGTCGCCGACCTTGAATTGAAAACCCTCTGCCTGGCGTGGCGCATCGATGACAACAGGAGCGCCCTGCCCGAGTTCGGCGTGCAGGCGCAGCGTGCGGCCGTGAAAGACGATGCTGTTGACGCGCGCCGGCGCCGTGCCCGGCGCGGCCTCGGTCATCGCCAGCAAATCCTCGGGACGCACGCCAATCGTGCGCACATCGCCTTCGCCGGGTGCCTGGCCGGTTTCAGAAATGGCTTCAAGCGCCAGCGTTCCGGCGGTGAAACGCAGGCGATCGCCGTCGCGGCCGACAAACCGCGACTGCAGGAGGTTCATGGTGCCGATGAAGCTCGCCACGAACTTCGTGGCCGGCCGGTCATAGAGTGTCGCCGGCGGCGCGATCTGCTCGATGCGGCCCTTGTTCATGACGACGATGCGGTCGGAGATCGACAGCGCCTCGGTCTGGTCGTGGGTGACCATGACGAAGGTGGTGCCGAGCCGCGATTGCAGCCGTTTCAATTCCACCTGCATCTGTTCTCGCAGATGCGCATCGAGCGCCGACAGCGGCTCGTCGAGCAGCAGCACGCGCGGTTCGCAGACGATGGCACGGGCAAGTGCCACGCGCTGGCGCTGGCCGCCCGACAATTCCAAGACGCGGGCGCGAAGCTTGTCGGCGAGACCGACCATGTCCAAGGCTTCGCCGACGCGTTTTGCCTGCTGGCTACCGGAAAGCTTGCGCAGCGACAGGCCGAAGCCGACATTCTCGGCGACGTTCATGTGCGGAAACAGCGCATAATCCTGGAACACGGTGTTGACCGGCCGGTCGAAAGGCCGAAGCGCCGTGATGTCGCGCCCTTCAAGCAGCACCTTGCCGCTCGACGGGCTTTCGAAGCCGGCGATGACGCGCAGGCTGGTGGTCTTGCCGCAACCCGATGGCCCGAGCAGCGTAATGAACTCGCCGCTGACAATGTCGAGATCGACGGCGTCGAGCCCGACGATGCCGCCAGGAAAGATCTTCGAGATCGCCTGCAGCCGCACAAGACGATCAGGCGCCATCGCGAACCTCGGACGGTTTCGTGGTGTTGACCCAGAGGATCTGGCATTGCTCGGCGCCGGGATTGCGAAAGGCATGCAAAAGCGTGCTCTTGAAGGCAAAGCTGTCGCCGCGCTTCAGCACGTATTTTGTCGAATCCACCACCAGTTCGACCTCGCCCGCCAGCACATAGCCGAATTCATGGCCGGCATGCGCATAGGCTTCCGCCGTGCCGCCATTGGCCTCCACGGTCACCAGCATGCCCGTCAGCGTCGCGCCCGGCGGCGACAGCAGCGCCTTGGCGATGCCTTCGGATTTGACGGGAATCGCGCGGCGGCTGCCGGCGCGCACGCAGTAGAGATCATTGACCGCGTCGTTGCCGTCGACGATCAGCGCCGACGGCTCGATGTCGAGTGCTGCCGCAAGCGGCCAGATCACCTTGACACGCAGCGATGACATGCCGCGCTCGATCTGGCTCAGCGCGCCGATCGACACACCGGTTTTTGCCGCCAGTTCGGCCAGCGAAAGACGGCGCTCCAGCCGCAGCGCCCGCACACGCCGGCCGACGCGGACGTCGGCATCGTCCTTGGGTTTTTCCGCGGCGTCATCAAGCAAGTCCATGTGTGGGTCCTCGTAGTCTTCTCAATCGACGTGGCGCAGCGCCGCTAGGCTCCCCTTCTCCCCTTGTGGGAGAAGGTGTCGCCGAAGGCGACGGATGAGGGGTGTTCCAGCGGAGTGAGACGTTGGCGTTCCCTGGAACACCCCTCATCCGTCTCGGCGCTGCGCGCCGATCCACCTTCTCCCACAAGGGGAGAAGGGAAGACCAGCCTCAGCCGCCAGCCTTCACCTTTTCGAACATCTTGGCCATATCGTCATTCTGTTTCATCGGCCCGGTGAAGATCGTGCTTTTCAGCATCACTTCCGGATCGGACGGCAGTTGCAGCTTGTCCAGCTCATCCTTCGGCACGCCGGCGAAAGCGGTCGAGAGCGAGCTGCCATAGCCGTAGGACTGGATCAGGTATTTGCCCGAGTCGGCGTCCAGCCGGCTGTTGATGAAATCGTAGGCGAGGTCGACATTCTTGGCGTCCTTGAGCATGACGAAGCCGCAGGCCCAGGTCAGCATGCCTTCCTTCGGCTTCATGAACTCGACCGGCACACCCTGTTTCTTCAGCGAGGTGGCCGACGCATTCCAGGTCATGGCGGCGACCAACTGGCCGCTGGCGAGCGCCTGTTCGACCGAAGTCATGTCGGTTGTATAATTGGAGAGCAGCGGGCGCTGCTCGCGCAGTTTCGCCGCCACCTTGTCCATTTGCTCCGGCGTCATGTCGAACGGATTGACGCCGGCCAGAAGGGCGGCAACGATCGGCGTGTCATGCACGGCGTCGATGGTCGCCATGCGGCCGGCATACTGCTTGTCCCACAGAAGGTTCCAGCTCGCTTCCGGGTTCTTCACCAGATCGGTGCGGTAGAGGATCGAGGTGTTGCCCCAGTCCCACGGCACCATCCAGACCTTGCCGTCGCCGGCCTGCAGATCGGGCAGGTTCTTGAACACCGGGAAGATCGAATCCCAGTTCTTGATACGCTTGGTGTCGATCGGCTGCAGCAGGCCTTCCTTGTTCCAGCGCGCCACCTTGTCGTAGCAGGGGTGCGCGATATCGGGGCGGAAGCCGGCCTTGACCTTGGTGAAGGCGTCATCGTCGTCACCGAATATGGACGCCTCGACCCCATCGGGGTGCGCGGCGAGGAAGCTCTTGTTGAAGTCGGGCAGTTCATAGCCCGACCAGGTGAAATATTGCAGCTTGTCGCCGGCGAAAGCGACGGTCGACGACAGCGCCAACGCCAGGGCGGCGAGGCCGGCCCGGGCCGTCTTTCCGGATATCAGGTCGCCGGATATCAGGTCGAATGGCATTGCAGTTCTCCTCTCTTGGTTTGTTTTGCTTGTGATGGATTCGCGGGTCGTGACGCGGTCGCGGATAGGCCGCGATGGCGCAGGATTTCGGCAAGGCCGGCGATGACGAAGGACACCGCCAGGATCGATGTGCCCAGCGCCATGACCGTCGGCAGCGACTTCGGAAACCGCAGCTGGCTCCAGATGTAGAGCGGCAGCGTCGGCTCGGTGCCGGCAAGGAAGAAGACGACGATGAATTCGTCGAACGAGATCAGGAAGGCCAGCATGAAGGCCGAAACGATGGCCGGCAGGCTGAGCGGCAGCATCACCCGCCGGAAGGTCGTCCAGTCGGACGCGCCGAGGTCGAGGGCGGCCTCGCGAATGGTTTTCGGGATGGCGGCGAAGCGGCTGCGCATGATCACCACGGTCGTCGGCAGCGCCACCAATATGTGGCCGAGCACGATGGCGATACGCGACGGTCCGAGGCCGATGAGGTTGATCAGGATCAGCAGCGATATGCCGATGATGACGCCCGGTATCAGGATCGGCAGCCGGGCGATGGCGCTGATGGTGGCGGCCAGCGGCGAGCGGCCATAGAGGTCCATGTAGGACACGGTGATGCCGCAAAGCGTGGCGCCCGTGGCAGCAATGATGCCGATGACGAGGCTGTTGACGAGCGCGCCGGACAGCGCCGAATTGCCGTACAAAGTCGCGTACCATTGCAAGGTGAAGCCTTGCAGCGGAAACGCCGCCTGGATCGAGTCGTTGAAGGAAAACAGCGGGATCAGCAGCACAGGCAGATAGAGAAACACCAGATAGGCGACGACGTAAACGCCAAGCCAGCGGCCGCCGCCTTGCGTGCGCGCGCTCATGTGCGGCTGCCAAATCTGCGGTCGGTGAAGCGCGCGACGAGCACCACGGCCAGGATCACCAGCATGACGGCGACGGAGAGTGCGGCGCCAAACGGCCAGTCATTGGCCTTGCCGAACTCAGCCTGGATCAGTGTGCCGATCATCGTGGAGGCCGGGCCGCCGACGAGCGCCGGCGTGACATAGTCGCCGACGGTCGGCACGAAGACGACGAGGGCAGCGGCCAGCACGCCCGGCATAGAATTGGGCAGCACCACCCGGCGGAAAGAGGTGAACGGCCGCGCGCCGAGATCGGAAGCAGCCTCGATCAGCGATTTCGGGATGGTGTCCAGCGCCACGTAGATCGGCAGGATGGCGAAGGGCGCATAGGCGTGGGCGAGCGTGACGACGACAGCGGCCGGCGTGTTGAGAAAGGCCAGCGTCGGCTCGGACCAGATGCCGGTTTCGATCAGCGCCGAGTTCAACACGCCATTGTAGGCGAGCACGATCTTCCAGGCGAAGACGCGCAGGAGATAGCTGGTCCAGAACGGCAGCGTCACCAGAAACAGCAGGAGACCGCGCCGCCGCCTGGCGTGGAAGGCGAGATAGTAGGCGACGGGATAGGCAGTGACGACCGTGGCCAGCGTGACCAGCGCGGCAATCACAAGCGAGCGCAGCGTCACCGTCCAGTAGAGCGGATCGGAGATGACGGTGGCGAAGTTGGATAGGCTGAAGCCGGCGCCCAGAAGAGAGCCGTCATTGTTGCGGAAGGCGAGGAAAAGCACGAGGCCAAGCGCAAAGAGGATCAGCAGGAAGGTGACGGCCGCGCCCGGCAGCAGCATGGCGAAGCTGAAGCCCGATGAAGACCGGGCCTCTGGCATCTGGTTTGCAACAAGGGTCGACATCGACCTGCTCGGTTTTTGAAATTCACTGAGACTTTTTCATATTCATGAAACTGTCAAGCGAAATCCCCCGGCGGGAGCTTTGGCATTGCTTCCGTTCTTCATGGCCGCGTGCATTTCACACTCTTGAACAAGCGCATCAGTTTTCACGGCATAGGAAGTGACCCTGGAGAGTTGAAACTCTCACAACCGAACGCGGCACCTTTGGATTGCCAATGACGGGATAGACCTTTGAGAGGAATCCGGTGAAAGTGCCGCGCCGATCCGGCCAAGCGCATTTTCGATCATTCGGAGGACCCAACGCCATGACCAACCTGACACATCTGCCGGCCGAAGGCCTGTTTGTCGGGCGCGCCGGCAGCCGAGATGCCTCGCATCCGATGGTGATCACGGTGCGTGACGGCACCGTCTTCGACATCACGTCGAGCACGGCGCCGACCGTGCGCGATGTCTGCGAAATGGCCGATCCGGCAAAGCACGTGCGCTCGGCCAAGGGCAAGCCGATCGGCTCGCTCGACGACATCGCCGCCAATAGTTTCGAGACCGCGCGCGACCCGGCCAAGCCGTATTTGCTGTCTCCCGCCGACTTGCAGGCGGTGAAGGCGTCGGGCGTGACCTTTGTCGTCAGCCTGCTCGAACGGGTGATCGAGGAACAGGCGCGCGGCTCGGCGGAAAAGGCCGACGCCATCCGCGCCGACATTGCCGGGCTGATCGGCCACGACCTTTCGAAGCTCAAGCCCGGTTCGCCGGAGGCCATGGAGATCAAGGCCAAGCTCATCGCGCGCGGCGCCTGGTCGCAATATCTGGAAGTCGGCATCGGCCCCGATGCCGAAATCTTCACCAAATGCCAGCCGATGGCCTCGGTCGGCTTCGGCGCCGATGTCGGGCTGCACCCCGTATCGACCTGGAACAATCCGGAGCCGGAGATCGCCATGATCGCCGCCTCGAGCGGCAGGATCGTCGGCGCCACCATCGGCAACGACGTCAATCTGCGCGATGTCGAAGGGCGTTCGGCGCTGCTGCTCGGCAAGGCCAAGGACAACAACGCCTCCGCGTCGCTCGGCCCCTTCATCCGCCTGTTCGACGACACGTTCACGATCGCCGACGTGAAGAACGCGGTCGTGCGCCTGAAGGTCGAAGGCGAGGACGGGTTCTCGCTGGAGGGCGCGAGCTCGATGGCCGAGATCAGCCGCTCGCCGGAAGAACTGGTTGCCGCCGCCATGGGCCCGCACCACCAGTATCCGGACGGGCTGGCGCTTTACCTCGGCACCATGTTCGTGCCCTCGAAGGACCGCGGCGAAAAGGGCAAGGGTTTTACCCACAAGGTCGGCGACATCGTCACCATCTCGTCGGAGAAATTCGGCGCGCTGGTCAACCGGGTGCGGCTGTCGCCGGATTGCCCGCACTGGACCTACGGCGCCAGCCATCTGATGCGCGACCTCGCCAAGGCCGGCCTGATCTAGCGGTTTCTTCAAGCGGCCTGGTCCTGAAAGGCAGCTATCGCTTGTGGAGCATGCAGCGCCGATCGCGCCTGGGACAATCCCTCGGCTGAGCCTCGACGCCAATCATCCGGCTGCCCGGGAAAACCGTCCCAACTGATGCAATCTGATGGGACCGCTGATGGCGTCGCGTCAGCCGACAACTACATCTGCAGATGGAGGCTTGCCATCCGTCGAAAAAGGGAATGCTCTGAGGCATCCGAGCGGCGCTGGCAAAAGACGCAATCCGGCTCAGCCGGAACAAGGGACGGATCATCTTCAACCGGGAGGAAATCAAATGCTGACAAGACTGAGACTTGTGCTCTACGGCCTGCTGGTCGCGCTGACGCTCATTCCGGCGGCGGCGCAGGCCAAGACGTTCTACTGGATTTCACATGGCGGTCCGGCCGATCCGGTCTGGACCTACTTCCTGGCCGGCGCCAAACAATGGGCCAAGGACACCGGCAACACCGTCAACACCTCGTTCCACAATGGCGACGTCGCCTCGCAGCAGGAAGCGGTTCGCGCCGCCCTCTCCGCCAAGGCCGACGGCATCGTCACCACCAGCCCCGACCCGGGCAGCCTTGTCGAGATCGTCAAGGAGGCCCGCGCGGCCAATGTCCCGATCATCAACTTCAACACGCCCGATCCCAAGGCCAATTTCAATGCCTATGTCGGCGGCGACAACGTCACCTTCGGCAAGCATTGGGCGCAGTATCTGGTCGACAAGGGCCTGGTGAAGAAGGGCGACTTCGTCTGGATGCCGGTCGAGATTCCCGGCGCCACCTATGGCGTCCAGGAAGAGGAAGGCATCAAGAGCGTCTTCGGACCGCTCGGCATCACCTATGAAGTGACCGAAGCGACGCTCGACCAGGCCGAGGTGATCAACCGCATGGTCGACTACCTCACCGCCCACAAGGGCAAGGTGAAGGCGATCATCGGCCTTGGCGACCTCGTCACCGGATCGATCAAGCGGGTGTTCGACCAGGTCGGGGTCAAGCCCGGTGAAATTCCGGTCGTCGGTTGGGGCAACTCGCTCGACACAACGCAGGAAGTGCTGAACGGCTATGTCAATGCCGGCCAATGGCAGGACCCGCAGGCAACCAGCTATGTCGCGCTCTCGCTCGCCAATATGGCCGCGTCAGGCATTCCTCCGGGCTTCAACGTCATCACCGGCGCGCTCTATGAAAAGGACACCGCCGAGGTCTACGACAAGATCCTGTCTGGTAAATAAGATCCGAGACCGAGACAGTCGCGATCGCACCCGCGGTCGCGACTGTCTATCCATTCGCCGAGCCTGGCTGGACTCCGGTGCAGCGCTCCGCCTTTCCAATCATGTCGCGGGTTATCAGTGGAAAATCATTCGCTCGTCCAACGCCTGATCGCGCGGCCGGAATTCGGCCCCTTCGTGCTCCTGGTCGTCGAAATCGGCGTTTTCTGGAGCTTCAATCACGACTTCCTGTCGCCGCAGAACATTTCCAACACGCTGGCCTTCACGGTAGAGCTCGGCCTGATCGCGCTGGCGATGACATTGCTGATGACGTCGGGTGAATTCGACCTGTCCGTCGGTTCCCTGTTCGGTTTCTCGCCGGTGCTGATGTGGACGCTGTTCAATGCCGGCGTCACCTCGCTGGAGATGGGTTTCGTCGTCGCGCTGCTGGTCGCCGCCTTGATCGGGCTGGTCAATGGCTGGTTCGTGACGCAGCTCAAGATCCCCTCCTTCCTGGTCACGCTCGGCATGCTTCTGGTGGTGCGCGGCAGCGCCCTTTTCATCACCGACGGCTTTCCGCAGCGCACCTGGAGCGCCGAGGGCAGCTGGCTGGCGGAAGCGCTGGTCGGCGACTTCTTCATCGGACCGTTCCGCATCTACATGTCGCTGTTCTGGTTCATCGCCGCTGCGATCGCGCTCGGCTATGTGCTGACGCAGAGCCGAACCGGTAACTGGATCCAGGCGGCGGGCGGCAATCCCAACGCGGCGCGCGCCCGTGGCGTCAATGTCAACCGCGTCAAGATCGGCCTGTTCGTGCTGTCATCGATCATGGCCTCGCTTGCCGGCGTCATCTCCTCGCTGCGCACGTCCGCGGCCAACCCCAACAGCGGCACCGGCTATGAGCTCGAGGTCATCGCCATGGTGGTGATCGGCGGCACGGCACTGACCGGCGGGCGCGGCACCATCATCGGCACCGTGCTCGGCATCTTGATCCTGCGCGTGATGCGCAACGGCATCGTGCTGATCGGCGTGCCCGGCCTGGCCTACAACATCTTCATCGGCGCGATCATCCTTGGCATGATGGCGCTTCATTCATGGTTGGAACGCCGGCACCAGGCAGGGACTTGAACCATGGCCGAGCCACTGATCCGCATGCAGAACATCCGCAAGTCCTATGGCCGCGTGCAGGCGCTCGAGGACGCCAACTTCCATGTCAACGAACGCGAGATCGTCGGCCTGCTCGGCGACAATGGCGCCGGCAAGTCGACGCTGATCAAGGTGCTCTCGGGCGCCGTGCCGCTGACCAGCGGCGACATCTTCATCCGCGGCAAGAAGGTCGCCCTGCGCAGCACCAGCGACGCCATCGCCCACGGCATCGAGACCATCTACCAGGACTCGGCGCTGGTCACGCAGCTGTCGATTGCCCGCAATCTGTTTCTCGGCCGCGAGCCGATCAAGCCACCGCGCTTCCTCAACCGCATGGACCAGGAGGCGATGAACACCGTTGCCCGCGACCTGCTCAAGCAGGTCGGCATTTCCAAGAACATCCCGCCGACGACCCCGATCGGCTCGCTCTCCGGCGGCGAGCGCCAGGCGGTGGCGATCGCGCGCGCCATGCATTTCGACAGCGACCTCATCATCCTCGACGAGCCGACCAACAATCTCGGCGTCGCCGAAACGCAGGGCGTGCTGAGCTTCGTGCGCAGCGCGCGCGATTCCGGCCATTCCTGCATCTTCATCGCGCACAACATCCATCACGTCTTCCAGGTGGTCGACCGCATCGTCGTCATGCGCAGGGGCAAGGTGGTCGCCGACGACATCGACCCGAAGACGACAACCGTGGCGGAAGTCGAACGGATCATCACCGGCATGTCGGACAAGGAAATCCGCGACGCCGTCGCCGACGGCAAGCCGCCGCACTGAGGACGGGCGGAAGCCGTCATGTCGAAGCAGCCGAGCGGACATAGCGGTGATGGGGCGATCACCCGCCACTCAGATCACATCGCCCGTGACATCGCCTGCCACATCACCTGTCTGGCGCGCCATGGCATCGGCGCATAGGTTTGCGGCATGAAGGCCACCGTCTCCGATATCGCCAGGACCTGCGGACTCTCGACGGCAACGGTCGACCGGGTGCTCAACAATCGGCCGGGCGCCAGCGCCGCCAACCGGCAGCGTGTGATGGAGGCAGCCAAGCAGCTTGGCTATTTGCCGGTCGCCGACCAGGTGACGCTTCCCTCCAAGCCCGCAAACCTCGAATTCTTCCTGCCGATCGGCAGGAACGCCTTCATGCAGGATCTGGCAAGATACATCGAAGACTATGCTTCGCGCCTGCCGTTGGTCGCTTCCTGCCGGATCCACAACCTTGCCGGCATATCGCCGAACGCGCTGCAGACAGCCGTCGAGAACCTGTCGCTGCGGGCCAATGGCGTCGGTGTCATCGCCATCGACCATCCGCGAACCCGCAACATCCTGCGCGACATCGTCGACACCGGCATCCGCCTGGTGACGCTGGTGTCCGATATTCCGGCCGCTCCCCGCTCGGCCTATGTCGGCATCGACAACCGCGTGGCGGGACGGACGGCGGCGCTTTTGATGGGACGCTTCCTCGGCGGCCGCGAGGGCCGCCTGGCCATGGTCGTTGGCTCGCGCTCCTATCGCGGCCATGAGGAACGCGAAATGGGCTTCCGTTCCGTGCTCGGCGAGGAGTTTCCCAGCCTGACCATCAGCAGCGCCGTCGAGATCAATGACGAGCCCGATGTCAGCTATGCCGAGACGATGAAGGCGCTGCGCAACGAGCCGGAACTGCTCGGCATCTATTGTGTCGGGGCCGGACGCTCCGGCGTTGCGAAAGCCATCCGGGAAGCCAGGCCAAATCGCAAGCCGGTGTTCATCTGCCACGATCTGACCAAGGAAACACGCGGCTATCTCGTCGATGACCTCGCCGATGTCGTCATCGACCAGAACGCCAGGCTGATCGCCGAACAATCGGTCATTCGCCTGCTTGGCTCGATTGCCTCATCGGCGCCCTATCTCACCCGGAAATTCATCGAACCGCGCCTGATCTTCAGGGAAAACGTGCCGGTTCAATAGGTTAGCGCGCTGGAGCAAGGCTGCTTTGTTCGGATTTGTAGGAGGATTGATGGGTGCTGCGGCAATTCTGCACACCTGCTATGCAACTTTTATGGTTGCCGAATCATTGGGCAACTCGTAGGTTTTGGTTGTCGTCCATCTACTCCTCCCAGATGCGATGCCGACGCTGAGTGGGGTGCACCTCCTCCCGCACCACATTCGAAATCGAGCCCGCTGCCACCTCCTCCCGGCAGCGGGCTTTTTTCGTTCCGCCGGCGGAAATTGCACTGCTGCCCGGCGCCAAAGGGCACCAGGCATCGACTGGATCGCACGATACGATGAATGGCGCGCCATCGATGGCGACCGATCACTTCAGCCGGCGGCGGTGCCCCGGAAGGAAACGATCAGACCTTCGGCCATGCGCACGAACTGCGCGCTCGGACCCTCGGCGCCCATAGTCTGCACGCTGACACGCGCACCCTCGAACAGCAGTGACAGCGTATCGGCGAGCAGTTCGGCCTGACCGATGCCGGCATCCCGGCACAGCGCCACAAGACGTTCGCGCTGGGCTTCCTTGAGTTCCTTGATAACGCGCCGGGCCGGATGGTCGGGCTCGGTCAGCTCGGCCGCGGCATTGGCCATATCGCAGCCGCGACCATCGGCATTGAGCATGGCGGCCGCCTTGCGAACCCAGGCGTGAAGCTGCGCGAGCTTGTCGCCCGGAAATTCGGCCTCGAACGTTTCCCACATCGCGCCGGCCTTGGACGCATTGGCGCGCAGGCATTCGACGATCAGATCGTCCTTGGATTCGAAGTGACGATAGAGCGTCATCTTGTTCGTGCCGGCAGCTTCGGTGATGGCGTCGACGCCGACACCCTTGATGCCGTGCTTGTGGAACATGTCACGCGCCGTCTCCAGGATCCGATCCCGGGGACGAGGGCGCTCCACGACGCCGTCTGTCATCATGATCTCCTTTCGTTTCCTAAAAACCCTCGGCCACCTCTTGACTAGGGTGTTACCGGTCTGTAACTATGCAAATGTTACTTACTGGTAACACCTATGTCGCCCGTCGTCAATAACAAGACCGTGAACTGGTCCTGCCAGATCGAGGGGTGGAAAAACTGCCAATCATGCGGCCTCGGCCGGTGAAGAGATGAAAAAACGGTTCGCGAGCATGGGCTGCGAATCGACAGACAAGGAGCCGGCCAATGCCACAGCGCCGCGATCTTACCATAGATGAGGCCGTCCGGGATCCGATGATCCGGCTGGTCATGAAAGCAGATGGGGTCGATCCCCGCGCCTTCGAGACAATGCTTCGCTCGCTCGCCAATGGGCAGCGTCGCAAGGTGCCGCTGCTGCGTTCGCTGGAAGCGTCCAGCGACGAGCGCGGCCAAAAACTGTCCAGGCTTGCTAGTGCCTTCGGCAGGGCAAGAGCAGCCGGCGAGGCATGTGTGTCGTGGTAAACTTTTTCATCCATCGTCCGATCTTCGCCTCGGCGATCGCCATCATCATGGTGCTCGCCGGGACGATTTGTTATTTCCTGCTGCCGGTCTCGCAGTTCCCCGACATCACACCGCCGCAGGTCGTGGTCAGCGCCCATTATCCGGGCGCCAGCGCGCAGGTTGTCGCCGACACGGTGACGACGCCACTGGAACAGCAGATCAACGGCGTGCAAGGCATGACCTACATGTCGTCGACGAGCTCCAATGACGGCTCCTCGACCATCACCATCACCTTCGATGTCGGCTATTCCTTGAGCACGGCCGCCGTCGACGTCCAGAACCGCGTCTCGCAGGCGGCCTCGTCGCTGCCGGCGATCGTCAACCAGGGCGGCGTGACGATCAAGAAGCAGAACCCGAATTTCGTTCTGATCGTCAACCTCACCTCGCCCGACAGTTCCGTCGATCCGGTGGCGCTCTCGAACCTTGCCTATCTGCAGGTCGTCGATCCGCTGAAGCGGCTGCAAGGCGTCGGCGACGTGCAGATCTTCGGCGAGCGGCGCTATTCGATGCGCGTCTGGCTCGACCCGGACAAGCTCGCCAATCTCGGCATCACCGCCGTCGACGTCCAGAATGCTATCGCCGAACAGAACGTCCAAGTGGCGGCCGGCAAGATCGGCCAGTCGCCGGCCCCGGTCGGCACCGCCTTCGAGATGCAGGTCAACGCCGTCGGCCGCTTGAGCGACCCGAAGGAATTCGGTGACATCGTCGTGCGCGCCAACACCGACACCGGCTCGCTGGTGCGGCTGCGCGACGTTGCCCGCATCGAGCTCGGCGCGCTGCAATATTCATCGTCGGCCTTCTTCGGCAAGGATCCGACCGTGGTGCTCGCCGTCTATCAGATGCCCGGCTCCAACGCGCTCGATCTGCAGCAGCGCGTCAAGGACAAGATGCAGGAGCTGTCGGGCCGTTTCCCCAAGGGCGTTTCTTACGCCATGCACTACGACACGACGCGCTTCGTCTCGGCCTCGATGCATGACGTGCTGATCACGCTCGGCGAAGCCCTGGTGCTGGTCGTCGCCGTGGTGTTCGTCTTCCTGCAGAGCTGGCGCACGACCATCATTCCCACCATCGCCATCCCGGTTTCGCTGGTGGCGACGCTGGTGGTCATGGAGATGCTCGGCTTTTCGCTCAACATGCTCTCGCTGCTCGGCATGGTGCTGGCGATCGGACTTGTCGTCGACGACGCCATCGTGGTGGTCGAGAACGTCGAACGACAGCTCGAGGCTGGGCTGAAACCGCTGGCGGCGACCAAGGCCGCCATGGCCGAAGTCACCGGCCCGATCATCGCCACCACCGCCGTTTTGATGGCGGTGTTCGTGCCGGTCGCCTTCATCCCCGGCGTCTCGGGGCGGCTCTACAACCAGTTCGCGCTGACAGTGGCGATTTCGGTCGGCATCTCCGCCTTCAATTCGCTGACGCTCAGCCCGGCGCTCAGTGCCGCTTTCCTGCGCCATCGTCAGGGCACGCAGTTCGTGCTCTTCCGCTGGTTCAACAGCGGCTTCGACAGGTTGTCGCATGCCTACGCCCATGGCGTGCGCTTCCTCATCCGCCTGCGCTGGATCATGCTCGGCCTGTTCGCAGCCGGACTGGTCGCCACCTACTTCGTCTGGCAGAAACTGCCCTCGACCTTCCTTCCGGTCGAGGACCAGGGCTACTTCTTCGTCGTCATCCAGCTGCCCGACGGCGCCTCGCTGGAACGCACCGACGCGGTGGCGCAGAAGGCGCGCGACATCCTGCAGGCGACGCCCGGCGTCGACATCGTCGGCTCGATCAGCGGCCTGAACTTCCTGACCAGTGCGGCGCAGTCGAACTCGGCGGTCGAGTTCGCCATCCTGAAACCCTGGGAGGAGCGCGGTCCCGACCAGAGCGCCTCCAAGCTCGTCGCCGACGTGCGCGGCAAGCTGATGCAGATTCCGGAGGCCTTCGCGCTGAGCTTCGATCCGCCTTCCATCCCTGGTATCGGCACCACGGGCGGCTTCGAATTCGTCGTCGAGGATCTCACCGGCCGTGGCAGCACGGCTCTCAACGACGCGACGCAAGCCGTGATCGCCGAGGCGCGCAAGCAGCCGGAAATCAATCCGCAGCAGCTGTTCTCGCCGTTCTCGACGTCGACGCCGCAGTTCAACTACGACCTCGACCGCTCCAAGGCGAAGCTGCTCGGCCTCAACCTGCCGGACGTGTTCAACACGCTGCAGATCTATCTCGGCTCGCTCTACGTGAACGACTTCAACCTGTTTGGCCGCACCTTCCGGGTGACCATCCAGGCCGACAAGGATGCGCGCGCGGGTGCCGCCGATATTTCTCGGCTCTATGTGCGCAATGCTTCCGGCGGCATGGTGCCGCTCTCGACGCTGGGCAAGCTGGTGCCGTTCGTCGGACCGGAAACCGTGCCGCATTACAACAACAATGCGTCGGCCTCGATCAACGGCGGTGCCGCACCGGGCTTCTCCTCGGGCCAGGCGGTCGCCGCCATGGAACGGGCCGCCGCAACGGCCCTGCCGAGGGATTTCGGTTTCGAATGGACCGGCATCACCTTCCAGGAACTCAAGGCAGGATCGATCGCATCGGTCGTCTTCGGCCTCGCCATCGTCTTCGTCTTCCTGATCTTGGCGGCGCAGTATGAGAGCTGGGCGATGCCGTTCATGGTGCTGCTGGCAGTGCCGCTGGCCTTGTTCGGCGCCTTCGCGGCGCTCTCGGTGCGTGGCATGCAGATCGACGTCTATTCGCAGATCGGCTTCGTCATGCTGATCGGACTGGCGGCGAAGAATGCCATCCTGATCGTCGAGTTCGCCAGACGGCGGCGCGAGGAGGGCTTGAGCATCGTCGAGGCGGCGATGGAAGCCGCGCGTCTGCGGCTGCGGCCGATCCTGATGACGGCCTTCGCCTTCATCCTCGGCGTGCTGCCGCTGATGTTCGCGACCGGCGCCGGTGCCTCGAGCCGCCAGTCGATCGGCACCACGGTGTTTGGGGGCATGGTCGCCGCGACCATCCTGTCGCTGGTGTTCGTGCCGGTCTTCTACGCGGTCATCGAACAGCTGCGCGAACGCCGCGAAGGCGGCGAGCCGGCCTCACAACATTCCGAACCAACTGCCGAAACCGCCTTCCCTCCCCTGGCGGAAGCGGCCGAATAAGATTGGAGACTGATCATGCGTAAATGGAAAATCGCTTTGGGAACGGCTGTCGCGCTGGGCGCGATCTCGGTGGCGAGCGTTCACCTGCTCGACATGGGCAATTTGAGCCTCAATGCCGGCACGGCCGGAGCGGCGCCAGCCCCGGCTGCGTTCGTCATGCCGGTGCCGGTGGCAAGCGTCGTCAAGAAGACGATCCCGATCTACCTCGACTATGCCGCGCGGATCGAACCGATCCGCAGCATCACGCTGCAGGCGCGTGTGCCTGGCTACCTGCAGGAACAGACGGCGCAAGACGGCGCCGATGTCCGGCAGGGCGACCTTCTCTACAAGATCTCGCCCGACGACTTCCAGGCCGCTCTCGACCAGGCGCAAGCCCAGGTCCAGCGCGACACGGCGACGCTCGACTATGCACGGTCCAATCTCGGACGTGGTAGCGAACTTGCCAAGAGTGGCTATCTGGCCAAGGACAGCTTCGACCAGCGCACCAGCACCTTGCGCGAGGCACAAGCGTCGCTGGCGCTCAATCAGGCGGCGGTGCGCACGGCGCAACTCAACCTCAGCTACTCGCAAATCCACGCGCCGTTCAACGGGCGCCTGGGCCGCAACCAGGCCTCGGTCGGGACGCTGGTCAGCGTCGCCGGCACGGTGCTCAATACGCTGGTGCAGCTCGACCCGATCTACGTCACCTTCAATCCGAGCGAGACGGACCTGACCGAGATCGAACAGGCCCGCGCGGCCGGCCCGATCGAAGTCGAGGTGCTGCTTCCGGGCGAGACCGAGACCAGCCAGAAGGGCGAACTCACCTTCATCGACAACACGGTCGACCACTCGACCGGCACCATCACCGCGCGCGCCACGATCGGCAACGCCAAGTTCACGCTCAAGCCTGGCCAATATGTCCGCGTGCGACTGCATATCAAGCAGCAGCCCGACGCGCTGATGGTGCCGCAGACGGCGCTGGGTTCGAGCCAGCTCGGCAAATATCTCTACGTCGTCGGCAAGGGCAACACGGTCGACCAGCGGCTGGTCTCGCTCGGGCCGACCAGCGGCGACCTGGTGGCCATCCTGAGCGGCGTCTCCGAAGGCGACCAGGTGATAACAGGCAATCTGCAGAAGATCGGACCTGGAATGCCGATCTCGCCACTGCCACAGAAACCGGCTACCTGACACCCCCGCAGGCCCGGTTTCCGCGCGGCGCCCTCGACCTTTTCTCAGGTCGCGGGCGCCGTTTTCACGAGCAGGCCGACAAGAGCGGCCACGTCGGCGCGATCGGCCTTGGCCGAGGGCATGAAAGCGCAATAGGGGTGACCGAGGCGCGCCGAGACCGGCGACAGTGCGATCAGGCGGCCTGCGTCCAGATCGGCCTGCGCCCCGCATCACGGACCGGTTGCCTGGCGAAAATGAAAAATCCGAAAATGGCGTCTTGTTAGATTGTCGACAATCTGATTGTCTTGCCTTCTGTTCTCGCTGGAGGGGCCGGATGGGGAAGACGGATTTCAGTCCGATTGCCGACACGACGCGCCGCGCCGAAATCGTGGCGCTGCTCAGGCGCGCGATCCTGACCGGCCAGTTGGAGCCCGGCCAGAAGCTCAACGAGCTCAGGATCTCCGAACAGATGCGGGTCAGCCGCGCGCCATTGCGCGAGGCGATGCGCGAGTTGGTGCAGGAAGGCATCCTGACCAGCATTCCCTATGCCGGCACCTTCGTCATCGACGTCACCGCCAAGGACATCGACGACGCCTATTCACTCAACAAGGTGCTGGACGAGTTCGCGATCGAACAGACATGGCCACAGCGCGACCAGCGTTTCTTCGACGAGCTCGACCGCCGCCATGAAGCGGTGAAGCAGGCGACACGCGACCTAGACACCACAAGGCAGATCGAAACGGCGCTGCAACTGCATGGCCTGATCTACGAGTGGGCCGACAATTCGGTGCTGCTGGAAACCTGGCAGCGGCTGATCAGCCGGTTGCAGATGTATTTCGCGCTGCACCAGCAGGCCCGCAAGGAGCCGGTGCCGGCCGAAGACGTCCATGAGACCTACGTGCAACTGATGAAGGGCACCGACATGCGCGCTGCCCAGCGTCATGCCCGCGAACATATCGACCTCGACTTCGAAGAGCTGCTCTCCTACGCGCGCGGCCTCGAAAAGCGCCCGGGCGCCTGATCCAGACATTCCAGCCAGCGGACAGATACGTGCAGATCCAAACCGTCAAAGCCTATCACGTCATACAGCCCTTCGTGGACGGGCCCTACCGCATGTCCAAGGGGCGTGAGGCCGACGCCTTCGACGCGGTGATTGTCGCCATCACCGCCGACAACGGCTTGACCGGCTGGGGCGAGATGGCGCCGCTCGGCAATTTTTACTCGCCCGCGTTTCCGATGGGAGCGCGCGCGGGCGTGCCTGAAATCGCGCCGCACCTCATCGGCCACGACCCGCGTGGGCTGGCCAGCATCGGCCGGCTGATGGACACGGTGTTCAAGGGCCATCCCTACATCAAGTCGGCGCTCGACATGGCCTGCTGGGATCTCGCCGGGCGCGCCGCCGACGTGCCGTTGGTCACGCTGCTGGGCGGCAAGGAGAGCGACACGGCGGAACTCTACAAAGTCGTCACCCATGGCAGCGTCGACGCCATGGCGGCACTGGCCAAGCGGATCGTCAAGGGTGGCTTCCACCGGCTGCAGGTCAAGGTCGGCGGCAATGTCCATGACGACATCGAGCGCGTCACCGCGGTCGCCGCCTCGGTGCCGAAAGGCACGGTCATCTTCTGTGACGCCAATGCCGGCTGGACGCCCTACCAGGCGCGCCAGTTCGCCGATGCCACGCGCGCCATCGACTATACGTTCGAGCAGCCCTGCACGACGATCGACGAGAACATGTCGGTGCGCCGCATGCTCGACAAGCCGATGGTGCTCGACGAATCCGTCACCTCGCTCGAGGAAATGCTGGAGATCCATCACCGGGGCGCGGCCGATGGGCTGACGCTGAAGATCTCGCGGCTCGGCGGCGTGACGAAGACGCGCCTGATCCGCGACGTTGCCGTCGACCTCGGCTTCATGATCACGGTCGAGGACACCGGCGGCGCCGAGATCGACACCGCCGCCATGGCGCATCTGTCGCTATCGACACCGGAAGAGCGCCGGCTGCACGCTATCGCCTTCCATGAGTGGGTGACGGTACGCACGGCTTCGAACATGCCGCCGGTCACGGGCAGCCGCATGGGCATCCCGGACGGACCGGGCCTCGGCATCGATGTCGTGCCCGACCTGCTTGGCGCACCGTTCTTCGAAGTCGGCCGCTGAAATGAAGATCCGCGGCATCAGGGCCACGCCGATCAATCTGCGCCTCGAAGCCCCCTACGGCTGGGTATTCGGCGAGCTCGACGGGTTTTCACAGACCATCGTCGAGGTCGAAACCGAGGACGGGCTGATCGGCCTCGGCGAGGCGCCGACGCCGGCGGCCGCCGCGATCATCAATGATGTCCTGGCCCAACGCCTGGTCGGCCGCGACGCCTTCGACATCGCCGGCGCCGAGCATGTCTGCCTTCCCTTCTGGACCGGCGTGCAGTCGATCAACGACCGCACCCGCATCATGGCGTTCGGCGCCATCGAGATGGCGTTCTGGGATCTGCGCGGCAAGGCGTGGAACCAGCCGCTGTACCAGTTGCTTGGCGGCGCCGTGCGCAAGGATATCCCGTTCACCGACTATTTTTCGCTGCGCGGCGACGGGCCGGAGGTGAAAGGCGAAACGACGCCGGAGGAAGTCGCCGACTATTGCGTCGAGTTGCACGAGACCTATGGAACGACCTTCTTCGAAGGCAAATTCTCGACGCAAGACCCAAAGGTCTCGCTGAGAATGGTCGATCTGATCCGCAGGAAGCTTGGCGACGACGCGATGATCCGCATCGATTCCAACCAGGCCTATTCGCTCAGCACCGCGCGGCGCCTGGCGCGGCCGCTGGAGGATCTCGGCGTGCGCAACTGGGAAGATCCGGTGGCCACGATCGAGGAGATGCGGGAGCTGCGGCGCCATTGCTCGATCCCGTTCTCGACCCACAACATCGACATCGCGCGCGCCATGGACCTCAGGGTGCCTGACGCCTTCGTCGGCAACCCGACCGCGCATGGCGGCATCGGCCGCATGTTGCGCTTCGTCGGCGCCTGCGAGCACGCCGGCATCGATTTCTGGTGCTACAGCGGCGACAGCGGCATCGGCAGCGCCGCCTACCTGCATCTGTGCGCCGCACTCGGCTGGATCCGGGAGCCGAACCAGTCGCTGTTTCGCATGCAGCCGACCGATATCACCGAGGAAGGGCCGTTTTCGCCGAGGAACAATGTCGTGCGCGTGCCGGAAGGCCCCGGTCTCGGCGTCACCTTGTCGCGGGAAGCCCTCGCGGCCTGCCATCGCGATTTCACCGAGAACGGCCCCTGCAACAAATATCACGACCCGGCTGCGCCCGGGACATACCGCCGTTTGCCGCTGAACTAGGAGAATGAGGACGAAAAGGAGGCGTGTTCAAGAACAACGGTTCGTCGCCGCGATCGTGTCGCGACGGCAAGACCGGACGGGTGGAAGCATTGCCTCAAGAAAATCTGACCCCTCCGCCGCGAGGATCGGATGGACCGGGGAAAACCGCGTGCTACAGTTCCGTCGACCGACATCATTGACGACCTGGACAGGAGAACTCCACGGAATTTCGTCAACTGGAAATGCATTCTTCGGCCATAAGAAACAGGGGAAAGGGTTAAACCCATGAGCAAGAACTACCGCATTCTCGACCTGATCCGGCGCAACCGCTCGCCGCTTGAAAATCACCTGATCGACGGTCTTGTCGACGGCCGCGTCAGCCGCCGCGACTTCATCCGCCATGGCAGCCTGCTCGGCCTGTCGCTGCCGCTTCTGGGCGGCATCACCACGGCCGCCGGCCTCAGTGGCATGCCGTCGCTCGCCCGCGCCCAGGGCGCTCCCGGCGCCACCATCCGCGTCGCCAGCAGCGTGCCGGCAGCGGCCATCGACCCGGTCACCATCGCCGACGCCGGCGGCCTGCTGATCATGCAGCAGGTTGCCGAATTCCTCTGCGTGGACGGCCCCGACCTCGTGCTCAAGCCGGCACTGGCCGAAAGCTGGAAGCCGAACGACAACGGCTCGGTGTGGACGTTCAAGCTGCGCAAGGGCGTAAAATTCCACTCAGGCGGCGAGATGAAGGCCGAGGACGTGGTGGCGAGCATCGACCGCCTCGCCGATCCGGCCAATTCGTCCAACGCGCTGTCGGTGTTCACCGGCATCCTGTCGAAGGGCGCCAGCAAGAAGGTCGACGACTATACGGTGGAATTCCACCTCGACGCGCCGAACGGCAACTTCCCCTACATGCTGTCGTCCGACAATTACAACGCCGTCATCATTCCGGCTGACTACAAGGGCGACTACGAGAAGAGCTTCGACGGCACCGGCCCGTTCAAGGTCGAGAAATACACGCCGAAGGTCGGCGCGTCCTTTGTCCGCAACGACAATTACTGGGGCGAGAAGGCGCTGCCGGAGCGCACCGAATTCACCTTCTTCACCGATGTGCAGCCGATGATCCTGGCGCTGCAAGGCGGCCAGGTCGACATCATCAACCAGATGCCGGTGCTCGCCGGCGTCGCCCTGCTCAACGATCCGAGCGTCGACATCATCAGCCTGAAGTCTTCGGCTCATCAGCAACTGCATCTGCGCTGCGACGACGGCCCGCTGAAGGATGCCCGCGTGCGCCGCGCCATTGCGCTCAGCATGGACCGCGACAAGCTGGTCGCGGGTCTGATGAAGGGTCGCGCCGTGGCTGGCAATGACAGCCCGTTCGCATCGGTCTATCCGTCAACCGATACGAGCGTGCCGCAGCGCAAGCAGGACATCGCGCAGGCCAAGCAGCTGATGGAAGCCGCCGGTGCCGGCAAGGGCTTCAAGATCACGCTGACCACCGAGCGCTATCTCGAAATCCCCGAATATGCCCAGCTCATCCAAAACTGGGTCAAGGAGATCGGCATCGAGCTCGAGCTCAACATCCTCGACCAGAGCGGCTATTATGGCGACGCGGTGTTCGGCAAATCGAACTGGCTGGATTCGGTCATGGGCATCACCGATTACGGTCATCGCGGCGTGCCCAATGTCTATCTCGCCGCACCGCTGAAGAGCGACGGCACCTGGAACGCGGCGCACTTCAAGAACAAGGACTACGACGCGCTGGCGACCAGCTATATCGCCGCGCTCGATGTCGAGGCGCAGAAGGCCGATGCCGGCAAGATCCAGAAGCTGCTGCTCGAGGAAACGCCGGTCATCTTCGGCTATTTCTACGACTACCTGACGGCGACGGCGAAGGGTGTGGCCGGCGTGCAGCCGACCGCCATGTCGCAGCTGTTCCTCGACAAGGCATCGAAGGCCTGATCGGCAAGGGAAAGCCAATCCTCTGACAGCCAGCTCCTGCAAGGGGGCTGGCTCCACAAGGAGTCATAGCCATTCTCTCCTTCTTTGCCCGGCGTGTCTCGCTGTCGCTGGTGACGCTGTTCCTGCTCAGCATCATGGTGTTCCTGGGTGGCCAGGTTCTGCCCGGCAATGTCGGGCGCGCGATATTGGGGCCGTTCGCCGACCAGCGCGCGGTCGACGCGCTCAATCATACGCTTGGCGTCGATCGCCCGCTGCTCACCCAATATGCGACCTGGATCTGGAACTTTATCCGGGGCGACATGGGCACGTCCTACATCTTCCGCTCGCCGGTGGCGCCGTTCGTCATCGATGCGCTGGGCAATTCGATGAAGCTGGCGGCGGTCGCCTTCGTGCTGGTGGTGCCGATCGGCATTCTCGGCGGCGTCATTGCAGCGCTCAACCTCAACCGGCCGCTCGACCGGATCATCAGCCTTGGCGGCCTCTCGGTGACGGTGCTGCCGGAGTTCGTCACCGGCATCATCCTGATCCTGATCTTCGGCGTCTGGCTGCGCTGGCTGCCGATCTCGGCCGCATGGCCGAAGGATGCCGGCTTCTTCACCCAGCTCTACTACCTGATCCTGCCATCATTGCCGCTGTTCCTGGTGCTGTTCGGTTATATCGCCCGCATGGCGCGCTCCGGCATGATCGAGGCGCTCGATTCCGACTATACGCGAACGGCGGTGCTCAAGGGCCTGCCCTGGCGCACGGTGATCTGGCGCCATGTGCTGCGCAATGCGCTGCTGCCGACCATCACCGTCATTGCAACGCAGACCGGCTATCTCATCGGCGGGCTGGTGGTGATCGAGACGCTGTTTCGCTACCAGGGCATCGGCTCGCTGATCTTCACCGCCGCGCGCGGCAAGGATTTCCCGATGCTGGAATCCGGCATCCTCACCATCGGCATCGTCTATGCGGTGGCCACATTGATAGCCGACTTCCTCTATTCCGTGCTCAATCCACGCATCCGGCTGGGATCAGATCAATGAGCGTCGTCCAGACCACCTCCCCCGCACAGGACGATACGCGCCGGCGCGGCCCGGTGGCGGAAGTCTTTTTCTCCCTGCTGCGCTCGCGGACGTTCCTCGTCGGTTTCGCCATCGTCACGTTCTGGGTCGCCTGCGCGCTGTTTGGCGAACATTTCGCACCCTACGATCCGCTTGCCGACGACATCATCAACGCGCTGGCGCCGCCTTCGCGCGAACATTGGTTCGGCACCGACCAGATCGGCCGCGATGTCTTTTCGCGCGTCATCGTCGGCTCGCGCGACATCCTGACCGTCGCCCCGCTGGCCACCTTGCTGGCGACGATCGCCGGCACCGCGCTCGGTCTGCTCACCGGCTATTTCCGTGGGCTCGTAGACGATGTCGTCAGCCGCATCCTCGAAGCCTTCATGGCTATTCCCGTGGTCATCGTGGCGCTGCTCGCCATCGTGGCGCTCGGCACCTCCAAGACCACGGTCATCGTCGTCATTGGCCTCAGCTTCGCGCCGATCATTGCCCGCACCGTGCGCTCGGCGGTGCTGGCGGAGCGCGAACTCGACTATGTCGCCGCAGCCCAGCTCAGGCATGAGAGCGCGCTGCATACGATGTTCGTCGAGATCCTGCCCAACGTCATCCCGCCGATCCTGGTCGAGACCACCGTGCGGCTGGGCTATGCCATTTTCGCGGTCGCGACACTCTCCTTCATGGGTTTCGGCATCCAGCCGCCGTCACCCGACTGGGGGCTCTCGATCTCCAGCAATTACGGCATGATCGGCGGCGGCTTCTGGTGGACGGTGCTGTTCGATGCACTGGCCATCGCCTCGCTGGTGATCGGCGTCAACCTGGCCGCCGACGGCGTTCATGGAGCCTTCAATGACTGACCCCGCCAAGGTCCAATACACAAAGGCGGAGAACGCCCTCGAACTGTGCGACCTGTCGGTCGCCTACCGGGTCGCCGGCCGCAACCGCGCGGTGCTGCGCAATCTCAGCCTCAACATCGGCCAGGGCGAGGCCTATGGGCTGGTCGGCGAATCCGGCTGCGGCAAATCCACCGTGGCGCTCACCGTCGTGCGCTATTTGCCAAGGAATGGTTCGATCACCGGCGGTGCGATCTCGCTCGACGGCCAGGATGTGATGAAGCTCGACGGCGAAGCCCTGCGGCGCGCTCGCGCCGAAAGCGTCTCGATGGTCTATCAGGACCCCGGCAAGGCGCTGAACCCGTCGATCCGCATCGGCCGCCAGCTGACCGAGATCTTCGAGCTTGGCGGCATCACCGGCCAGGCAGCCGCCGATCGCGCCGTCGCCATGCTGAACCGGGTGCGCATCTCCGATCCGACGAGCGTCATGCAGCGCTACCCGCATCAGCTGTCCGGCGGCATGCAGCAGCGCGTGGCGATCGCCATGGCGCTGGCCAACGACCCCTCGATGCTGATCCTCGATGAGCCGACCACCGGCCTCGATGCGACGGTCGAGGCCGAGGTGCTCGACCTGATCGCGCAACTCCGGCAGGAACTGTCGGCGTCGATCCTGTTCATCAGCCACAACCTCGCCGTCGTCTCCAACATGTGCGACCGTGTCGGCGTTCTCTATGCCGGCATGCTGGTGGAGGAAGGACCGACCGATGTTGTGTTCAACGATCCACGCCACCCCTATACGGTGGCGCTCTTGCGCTGCCTGCCGCGCGGCGGCCAACGCAAGGACCAGGGCCGGCTCGACACCATTCCAGGCTTCCTGCCGGGCATTGGCGCCGACATCAAGGGCTGTGCCTTCGCCGACCGCTGCGCGCTCGCCGACGACCGCTGCCGCACCGAATTGCCGCCGCTCTATGATCTGAGCGACGAACGAGGCAAGCGCCTGTCGCGTTGCTTCCATCACGTCAAGGCACAATCCCTGCCGCGCGCCACGCCGAGCGATGTGGCGCCGGTGCCGAAACCGGCGGCAGCACCGGTGCTGCGCGTCACGGGGCTGAACAAGACCTATGCCAGCCATGGCCATGCCTTGCGCGCCGTCAAGGATGTCTCGCTCGATCTGCGGCCCGGCGAAACGCTCGGGCTGGTCGGCGAATCCGGCAGCGGCAAGACCACCTTCGCCCGGCTGCTGCTTGGCCTTGTGCCACCCGACGACGGCGGCACCATCGAGCTCGAGGGCAAGGTGCTGTCGCCACGGCTGGAGAACCGCGGCGACGACCAGGTCAAGGCGATGCAGATCGTCTTCCAGAATCCGGATTCGGCACTCAACCGCTCGCATTCGATCCGCCACCTGATCGGCCGGGCGCTGAAGCGGCTGGCTGGCCTCTCCGGCAAGGCGCTGGAGGCCCGTCTCAACGACCTCATCCGTTCGGTGCGGCTGACCGAGCGGCATCTGGCGGTCAAGCCGCGCCAGCTTTCGGGCGGCCTGAAGCAGCGCGTCGCCATCGCGCGCGCCTTCGCCGGCGATCCACGCATCGTGGTGTGCGACGAGCCGACCTCGGCGCTCGACGTCTCGGTGCAGGCGGCCATCCTCAACCTGCTCGCCGACCTGCAATCGAAGGAAGACGTCAGCTACATCTTCATCTCGCACGACCTTGGCGTGGTGCGTTACCTCTCCGACAAGATCGCCGTCCTTTATCTCGGCCGCATCATGGAGCTCGGGCCATCGGAAGAAGTGTTCTCCGGGCCGCATCATCCCTATACCGAGGCGCTGCTGTCGGCGGTTCCAAAACTGGACCAGACGGAGACGGCTCGCATTCGCCTCGACGGCGAAATCCCCAGCGCCACCAATCCGCCTTCGGGCTGCGTCTTCCACACGCGCTGTCCGCGCAAGATCGGCCCGATCTGCGAGGAGCAGGAGCCGCCGCTCGCCGAAGCACAGCCCGGGCATTCCATCCGATGCCACATTCCCTATGCGGAGCTGGCGAGGCTGCAGAAGGCGCCGGTGGCCGAACCGGCATAGCAAGGCGTCACGTGGGGGATCGCATTTGCCTGGCCGGTTACGTCCGGCCGGTCATGCTGAAGGAGCGGTCGCCTTCCGAGAAACCCTGATCGCTGGTCCAGTCCTTGGCCAATGAGCGCAGCCCGGTCAACGCGACATCCAGGACATCCGAGGAGACCGGGTTGGAGGGATAGGCGAGGTAGATCGGCCGCTGGAACACCGGCGTGTTGTCGATGCGCCGCATCTCGCCGCGTTCGATATGGCCGCTGACGGCACTGAGCGGCAGATAGGCCGCGGCCTGCCGCGACAGCACATGCTGCAGCCCGATGAAGACCAGCCCGGCCGAAATGGCGGGCTTGATCATGCCTGCGAAGGCGCGGTCGTGCTCGATGCGGAATTCCAAGCCCCAGTCCATCAGGATGTAGTTTTCGGTCCACGGCTTCGTCTGCGCGGCATGCTGGACCAGCACCACCTGATCGACGGCAAGCGTCTCGTAGACGATACCGGGATGCGGCCGGGGCAGATAAAGAATGCAGATGTCGAGCAGGCCTTCCGCCAGCTGGTCGATCGCCAGATCCGGAAAACTGCCCTCGAGCCGCAGCGCCACATTGGGCTGCCTGGCGCGCATCCACTCGACCCATGGCGAGGTGATCAAATCCCACAAATAGGCGGGGGCGGTCAGCCGCAGCAATGTCTCGTAACCATCGGGAACGGCGATGTCCTGCCTCGATTGCTCCCAGGTGCGGGTGATGGAGGAGGCATGCGGCAGGAACTGCCGGCCGGCCGGCGTCAGCGTGACACCATCGCGATCACGCACGAAAAGCCGCCGCCCCAACTGCTCCTCCAGCCCCCTGATCCGCGCGCTGACGGTCGACTGGGCGAGGTTCAGCCGATTGGCAGCGACGGTGAAGCTGCCATGTTCGGCAACCTCCAGGAAACTGCGCAGGTTTTCGGTATCCATGGCTTTGCTCCTGCATCGAAAATTTCGATGGACCCCATCAAAAAATATCGCTTTCCGGCTGCGGTCAACAATGACCTAAATGGCCGATCCCCCAAGGGCAAGCGAGGAATGCAGCCATGCCGAAGCATTTCATGACGATCGACGCCGCTCGCAAAAACCTGACAGCAATCGAAAATTCCGCTGTTGACGAATTGCTGGCGGGCAGGCTCGACCGACGCGATTTCCTGCGCCATGGCAGCGTTCTCGGCCTTTCCCTGCCGTTCCTGGGCAGCCTTGTCGCCGCTGTCGGCCTCGGCACGCAGAAAGCCCGCGCCGAGGGCAAGCCGGGCGGCACGGTGCGCGCCGGCGTCGCCACGCCCGGCGGCGCCATCGATCCCGTCACCTACTATGACAGCGGCAGCTACCAACTGGTTTTCCAGACCGCCGAATTTCTCTGCATCACGCAGCCGGATCTCACCCTGAAGCCGGTGCTGGCGGAAAGCTGGTCGCCGAACGAAGACGGCAGCGTGTGGACCTTCAAATTGCGCAAGGGCGTGAAATTTCACAATGGCGAGGACTTCAAGGCCGACGACGTCGTGGCGACCTTCGACCGGCTGGCCGATCCCAATGGTGCCTCGAACGCGCTTTCGGTTTTCAAGGGCCTGCTGTCGAAGGGCGGCATGCAGAAGGTCGACGACCACACCGTCGCTTTCCATCTCGACGCACCGAACGGCAGCTTTCCCTATTCGGTGTCGATCGACAATTACAACGCCGTCATCTTGCCGGCGAGCTACAAGGGCGACTACGAAAAGACCTTTGAAGGCACCGGACCGTTCCGGCTGGAGACCTACACGCCGAAGGTCGGCGCGACCTTCGTGCGCAACCCCGACTATTGGGGCGAGAAGGCGCTGCCCGACCGGCTCGAGTTCAAATTCTACGGCGACGTGCAGCCGCGCATCCTGGCGCTTCAGGCCGGCGAGGTCGACATCCTCGACGCAGTGCCGCTCGATGTCAGCCAGGTCGTGCTGAACAGTCCCGACATCACCGTGCTGCGTGTCGCCTCGACCGCGCATCGCCAGCTCCACATGCGCTGCGACACCGGCCCGTTCACCGACAAGCGCGTGCGCCAGGCGCTGGCGCTCAGCATCGACCGTTCCAAGCTGGTCGACGGCCTGTGCCGCGGCATGGCGGCGACCGGCAATGACAGCCCGTTCGCGCCGGCCTTCCCCGCGACAGACAAATCTGTGCAGCAGCGTGTCCAGGACATCGCCAAGGCCAAGCAACTGCTCGAGGCAGCGGGTCTCGCTGGCGGTTTCGACATCACGCTGACGACGCTGCGCTATTCCGACATTCCGGGCTACGCGCAGCTGTTCCAGAACTTCGCCAAGGAGATCGGCGCCCGCATCGCGCTCAACATCGAGGACCAGGACAAATATTACGGCAAGGCAGTGTTCGGCCAGTCGGACTGGCTGGACAGCCCGCTTGGGATCACCGACTACGCGCATCGCAGCGTGCCGAATGTGTTCCTGAAGAGCCCGCTGGTCAGCGACGGCCCGTGGAACGCGGCGCATTTCAAGAGCCCGGCCTATGACGGCATGGTCACCAGTTACCTGAAGGCGCTGGACATCGGCGCACAGCGCGCGGCGGCTTCCGACATCCAGAAGCTGCTGCTCGACGAGACGCCGGTCATCTTCAGCTACTTCCCCGACCTGCTGGTGCCGGTGCGCAAGAATGTCAGCGGCCTGCCGCCGATCGCCGCTGGGCTGCTGCTCGATCGAGTATCCATAGGCTGACGCCCGTGTCCAACCGCGCGGCCGCCAAGACAAGAAAACGGGAGACTACCATTCGCAAGCCTCATTTGCGCGGTCGCGGACCGCATTTCCCCTTGCTCGACACCATCGTGCAGTATGAGTTCGAGCCGGGCTACGTCGCCTTCACCATGCCGATGCAGAAGCGGCTGCGCGTGCAGGTCGGATCGATGATCGTCGCCGACACGACCAAGGCGCTGGTGCTCTACGAGAGCGACCATTTGCCGGTCTACTACTTCCCGCTGAGCGACGTGCGCGAGGAGTTCCTGCTGCCCAGCACGACGACGACCGAGAGTCCGTTCAAGGGTGTCGCCACGCATTATTCGCTCAACACCGGCATCACGCTGGTCGAGGATGCCGCCTGGCGTTACCTCGACCCGGTCAAGGGATCGCCGCTGCTCTCGGATTACATGTCCTTCTACTGGCCCAAGATGACGCATTGGTATGAAGAGGACGAAGAAATCTTCGTGCACGCCCGCGATCCGTTCCGCCGCGTCGACTGCCTGCCCTCCTCGCGGCGGGTGCAGGTCATCCTCGACGGCGAACAGGTCGCCGATTCACGCCGTGGCGTGTTCCTGTTCGAGACCGGCCATCCGGTGCGCCACTACCTGCCGATCTCCGACACGCGGCTCGATATTTTCGCGCCCAGCCGCTACATCTCACGCTGCCCCTACAAGGGCCTCTCCAACTACTATCACGTGACGACCGGCAAGAAGCGGCACGAGAACATGGTCTGGTATTATCCGGAGCCGGTGCACGAGGCCGAGCGCATCAAGGGGCTGGTCTGCTTCCACCACGAACTGGTCGACAAGATCCTGGTCGACGGCGTCGAAATCTCGAAGGAGGCCACGGCTGCTTCGGACGGATATTTCTGAGCCTTGCGAACTGGCAATCCGCTTGGGCCCACAGGACGCTTGATCGAAGCATGGTACAACGCATACCTTCCCTGAGCAGGGAGGGGTATGATGGATCTTTTCAAACTGGACGGCGATGTCGCACTGGTTACTGGCGCGGGCAGCGGCATAGGCCAGGCAATCGCGATCGGACTGGCCGAGGCTGGCGCCGACGTCGCCTGTTTCGGCCATGCGTCGAAGGGCGGGCTGGACGAAACAGCGCAGCGGATCACCGCACTTGGCCGCAAGGCGCTGGTATTGACCGGCACGGTGACATCGGAGAGCGATCTCGCAGCGGCGATCGATCGTGTCGAGGCCGAACTCGGTGCGCTGACCGTCGCGGTCAACAATGCCGGCATTGCCGGTTCCGAACCTGCCGAAACACTGTCGCTGGAGACGTGGCGGAAGGTGCACGAGGTCAATGTCGCCGGCGTGTTCCTGTCCTGTCAGGCCGAGGCGCGCAAGATGCTGACGCGGCGCAAGGGCTCGATCATCAACATCGCCTCGATGTCGGGCACCATCATCAATCGCGGGCTGACGCAGGCGCACTACAATTCCTCGAAAGCCGCCGTCATCCACATGTCGAAGAGCCTCGCAATGGAGTGGGCTGATCGCGGCCTGCGCGTCAATGCCGTCAGCCCGGGCTACACGCTGACGCCCATGAACAAGCGGCCGGAGGTCGCTGAAGAGATCAAGATCTTCAAGCGGGACACGCCCATGGGTCGAATGGCGACACCAGAGGAAATGGTCGGGCCGACAGTGTTCCTGGCCAGTCGCGCCTCGAGCTTCGTCACCGGCCTCGACCTGATCGTCGATGGCGGCTACGTCTGCTGGTAGGAATGCCCGGCGGTCAGGTGCCGGTCTTCACCTGCAGTCTGAATTTATGCATCTCGCGAAGCCTTAGTCGTTGCGCGCGATGAACGTTGGTATATATAATTTCATCCTATGAAACGGCCGTGGCGAGAAGGGGCTTGCCGCACCGACAGCCGAGATCATGGGACCTTGATGGCTTGCACCGTGCAGGGCGCCGCAGGAGTGGCAATTGATCCGCAGGTGATCGCTCCCGCAGCGATCCGTCGGCAGCCATGACGCTGACCCTCCCGGCATATTTCATCACCCCCAATTCAGCACAATCTCGCCTGCGCCGGCTTTGGCCGCGTCAGAGCGGCAACGGCCTTGCGCAACGACAGGTCTTTCCAACACAATCAGGGAAAGACCCAGAACGGCAGAAAAAGACGCAAGAAGGGAACGAACGATAACCGTCACAGCTTGAAGGAGAACAAGCATGTCACTTCGCAGTAGAATTTCGAAACTATCGCTGGGCGCCGTGGCGCTGGCGACGCTGAGCCTGCTGACGCCTTCCGCCAAAGCCGCGGCACCGGAATCCAACGACCCGATCAAGATCGCGCTGTTCGACTGGACCAGCGTCAACCTCAACGCCAAGATCCTTGGCGGCATTCTCGAAAAGCTCGGCTACACCGTCGAATATCCGACCGCCGACTACCTCTCCAGCCTCACCACCGGCCTCACCAATGGCGACCTCGATGTCGGCCTGGAGTTCTGGGACACGACCGCCGGCGAAGCCATGAAGGCCTCCGATGCGACCGGCCAGACCGAACGGCTCGGCAAGCTCGGTCCGAAAGCCAAGGAAGAGTGGTGGTTCCCCGAATACATGAAGGAGAAATGCCCCGGCCTGCCCAAATGGGAAGCGCTGAAGGACCCGAAATGCGCCGAGGCCTTCTCGACGGCAGAGACCGCGCCGAAGGGCCGTTATCTTGGCGGCCCGGTGACCTGGGAAGGCTTTGACGACGAACGCGTCGAGGCGTTGAAGCTGCCCTTCACCGTCATCCATGCCGGCACCGATGCGGCGATGTTCGCGGAACTGGATTCAGCCTATCAGCGCAAGGCGCCGATCATGCTGTGGATCTATTCGCCACATTGGGCACCGGCCAAGTACAAGGGCGAGTGGGTGCAATTCCCCGAATACACGCCCGAATGCTACAACGACCCGAAATGGGGCGTGAACCCGGACGCCAAATATGATTGCGGCAAGCCGCATGGCGAAATCTGGAAATACTCCTGGTCCGGCATGAAGGACAAATGGCCGGTCGCCTACAAGGTGGCCAAGGCCTACACGGTCGACACCGACGAACTCAACAAGATGAGCGGCGAGATCGACCTCGGCGGCAAGACGCCCGAAGATGTCGCCGCCGCCTGGATCGCGACCCATGAGGCAGATTGGAAAGCCTGGGCGCAGTGACCGTTCCGACTGGGAGGAGACCTGGCCGTCCGATCGACCGGGTCTTCATGGTCGATGTTCCAGAAGGACGATTGGATGACGGACGGGACTGAACAGCAGGCGGTTCAACCGGGTACGGATGGCCGCCCGGTCAAACTTGCCTGCCGCAATGTCTGGAAACTGTTCGGCGCGAACGCGGCCAATTTCATCCGCGAGCGCGACGGCAAAGCCAGCATGGCCGACGTCACTGCCGCCGGATTGGTCGGCGCCGTGCGCGCCGTCGATCTCGAAATCCGCCAGGGCGAGATCTTCATCATCATGGGCTTGTCGGGCTCCGGCAAATCGACGCTGGTGCGCTGCATGTCGAGGCTGGTCGAGCCGACCCATGGCAAGGTCGAATTCGAGGGCAAGGACCTGCTCAAGATTTCCGACGCAGCCCTCATCGAGCTCAGGCGTCATCGCATGGGCATGGTGTTCCAGAATTTCGCGCTGCTGCCGCATCTCAACGTGCTCGACAACATCGCCTTTCCCTTGAGTATCCAGGGGCAGGACCGGGCGACGCGCGAGGTGCGGGCGCGCGAGGTGATCGAGCTCGTCGGCCTGCGTGGGCGCGAGCATTTCTATCCGCGCGAGCTTTCCGGCGGCCAGCAGCAGCGCGTCGGCATCGCCCGGAGTCTGGCGACAAAACCGGAAATCTGGTTCCTCGACGAGCCGTTCTCCGCACTCGATCCGCTGATCCGCCGCGAGATGCAGGATGAGCTGATGCGGCTGCAGACCATGCTGCACAAGACCATCGTCTTCATCACCCATGATTTCGACGAAGCGATCAGGCTGGCCGACCGCATCGCCATCATGAAGGACGGCGAGGTCATCCAGATCGGCACGCCGGAGGAGCTGGTGGTCAATCCGGCCACCGACTATGTCGCCGAATTCACCCGCGACGTCGACCGTGCCAAGGTGATTTCGGCCCGCGGCCTGATGCGCGCCTGCGATGGTTCGGAGCACGGCGGCACGGTTGCGCCGGAAGCCAAGATCGCCAGCTTCTCGGCCGACATCGTGGCCTCCGGCAAGCCGTTCGCGGTGGTCAACGGCACCGGCAAGCCGATCGGCGAAGTGACGCCGCAAGCGGTGATCGAGTTGCTGGCCGGCATCGAGCGTTCCGGGGTTGGCGGATGACCGTCACGGCAAGCGCCAGCGAGGCAAGGCCGCCGGTTCAGCTGTGGCTGGCGATCTGGGCGCTCGCGCTGGCCGCCGTGCTGGTGCTGTTCCTGCTGCAGGATAGCCTGCCCTGGGCGGTGAATTACCCGGCCAGCGCCATCGTGCCGGTCGCCGACTGGGTCAGCGCTCTGATGCGCTGGATCAAGTCGAACCTGTCGTGGCTGACCCGCTCGATCACCGCCGTTCTCGGCGTGCCGCTCGACTTCGCGCTCAATCTCCTCGCCAAGAGTTTCAAGATCGGCCATGGCGCGGACGCTTATGTCCTGCCCCGGCTGTCCTGGGTTGGCGTGTGCGCTGCCGCCTTCATCGCCGGGCATGCCGCCGGCGGCAGAAAACTCGGCCTGCTGGTCGGCGGCTGCTTTCTCTACATAGCGCTGTTCGGCCAATGGACCAGCGCCATGCTGACGCTGGCGCTGATCTCCATCGCCGTGCCGTTCTGCATCGTCACCGGGCTGTTCGCAGGCATCTGGGCGTGGCGCAAGCCGTGGGCCGAGAGGCTCATCGTCTCCCCTGCCCTCGACCTGATGCAGACGATCCCGACCTTCGCCTACCTCATCCCAATGCTGCTGCTGTTCGGCAACAGCCCTGTCTCGGCGATGATCGCCACCGCTATCTTCGCCACGCCGCCGATGGTGCGGGCGACGATGCTGGGCCTGTCGCGGGTGCCGTCCGAGATCGACGATTTCAGCGAGATGGCCGGCTGCACGGCGCGGCAGAAACTATGGCGCGTGCTGTTGCCCTCGGCGCGGCCGACGCTGATGGTCGGCGTCAACCAGGTGATCATGCTGGCCCTCAACATGGTGATCATCGCCTCGATGATCGGCGCCGGCGGCCTTGGCTACGACGTGCTCCTGGCGCTGCGCGCGCTGAAGGTCGGCGAGGCGATGGAAGCCGGCCTCGCGATCGTCGCACTGGCCATCGCGCTCGACCGGCTGAGCCAGGCCATCGCCCACAAGCAGGCGAAGGGCAATGTCCACCAGGAGGCGAGCCCGAGCTTCTGGCGGCGCTACCCCAATCTGACGCTGGCGATCGCCATCCTTGCCGTCACCACGCTGATTGGCCTGTTCGTGCCGGCCTTCGCGGCGGTGCCGAAGGCGATCACCTTCACCACCGCGCCTTTGTGGAAGGCGGCGGTGAACTGGGTCACCATCAATTTCTTCGACACGATCGAAGCGTTTCGCGTGGCGCTGATCCTCAACGTGCTGAACCCGGTGCGCGCTTTTTGCGAGGGCTTTCCGTGGTTGGGCGGGGTGTTCCTGCTCGGCCTTGCCGGCTACCAGCTTTCAGGTTTGAGGCTGGCTGCACTCGTCGCCGCGCTAACCGCTTTCTGCGCCGTCACCGGCCTCTGGGAAAAGACCATGGCAACGGTCTATCTTTGCGGCATCTCGGCCTTCATCGCCTGCCTGATCGGCATCCCCATCGGTCTGATGGCCGCGCGCGGCGACCGCTTCGAGAAGATCGTCACGCCCGTCATCGACACGCTGCAGGTGCTGCCCTCCTTCTGCTTCATTATTCCGGTGGTGATGCTGTTCCGCGTCGGCGACGTCACGGCGATGATCGCCACGATCGCCTTCGCCGTGGTGCCGGCCATCCGCTACACCAATCACGGCATCAGGCAGGTGTCGCCGGCGCTGATCGAGGCGGCCAAGGTTTCGGGCTGCACGCCGCGCCAGACTTTTTTCCGTGTGCAATTGCCGCTGGCGCTTCCCGAAATCATGCTCGGCGTCAACCAGACGATCCTGATGGCGCTGGCGATGATCATCATCTGCGCCATGGTCGGCACCCGCGACCTCGGCCAGGAGGTGTTCATCGCGCTGTCGAAGGCCGATTCCGGCCGCGGCATCGTCGCCGGCCTCGCCATCGCCTTCATCGGCATCGTCGCCGACCGGCTGTTCAATGCGTGGACGGCGAAGGCGCGCGCAAGGCTGGGGTAAAACTCAACCGCAATACCACCAAAAGGAGAGAAGAGAATGACCAGCAGGGTAGCCAGCTGCACCTGCGGACAATTGCAGATACATTGCCCGCAAGAGCCGACCATGGTGTCGCTTTGCCATTGCCTCGACTGTCAGCGGCGGACCGGCAGTCCGTTTGGCATCGCGGCCTTCTTCGACGCCGCCGCGACCGAGATCCGGGGCCAGTCGAAGACATTCCAACGCGATTCCGACAGCGGCTTCCCGATCAGCTTCCATTTCTGCGGAACGTGCGGGGCGACCGTGTTCTGGTATCCGTCACGAAGACCGGAGGCGGTCGCCGTGGCCGTCGGCTGTTTCGCCGATCCGTCCTTCCCGGCGCCGACAAAGTCAGTCTACGACAAGCGCCGCCACGGCTGGGTCGTGGTGCCGGACTGACACCAAAGCCCGCCTCCTGGGGCCACTACTCGGCCGCGACGCCTTTCACCTCGAGATAGCTCTCCATCGAATCGTCCAGCGCCTGCAGCCAAGGCGTATGGTGCAACGGCGCCATGGTGCCGGTCATCAGCGAGCGGTAGGCGTGGTCGCGGAAGCCCATGATATTCTCCGCCTTGTGGTGCTCCCATTCCATGAAGGTCCGGTTGACCGCCTCGACGTCGAAGCCCGGATAATCGGTCTGGTCCATCAGCTCCTTGGTGTAGTCGCCCTGGAACCAGATCATCTGCTCGGCGTCTTCGAGCGTCTCCTCTCGCGCCCGCCATTTGGCGCCGTGTTCGGCCATCGCCTCGGCCGACGGCAGCTTGATACGGCCCATGATGACGTCGCGGGCGAACCAGGCCTGCGCGTCGAACATGTTGAAGGTGTAGAACTGGTCCTGCATGCCGATGTAGGAGAGTTGCGGGTTCTTCTCCCAGACGACGCCTTCATAGAGGTCGAGCGGCCACATGCGGTTGGCGGTCTTGAGCTTCAGATCGTCGGTCAGGAACGGGAAGGAATGCAGGTAGCCGGTGCAAAGAATGATGGCGTCGACATCCTTGGTGGTGCCGTCCTTGAAATGTGCGGTCTTGCCGACGACCTTCTGTAAGAGCGGCACCTCCTTCCAGTTCTCCGGCCATTTGAAGCCCATCGGCTTGGAGCGGTAGCTGGAGGTGATCGATTTGGCGCCGTATTTGTAGCATTGCGAACCGATGTCCTCGGCCGAATAGGAGCGGCCGATGATCAGGATGTCCTTGCCCTTGAACTCCATCGCGTCGCGGAAATCGTGGCTATGCAGGATGCGGCCGTTGAAGGTCGAGAAGCCCTCGAAATACGGCACGTTGGGCACCGAGAAATGCCCGGAGGCGACGACGACATTGTCGAACTCTTCCGAATAGGTGACGTCGTTGGTGCGGTCATGCGCGGTGACGGTGAATTTCTTCGTCTCTTCCGAAAAAGTCACCATGCGCACCGGGCTGTTGAAGCGCACCCATTTGCGCAGGCCCGACTTCTCGACGCGGCCCTTGATGTAGTCCCACAGCACGGCACGCGGCGGGTAGGAGCCGATCGGCCGGCCGAAATGCTCCTCGAAAGTGTAGTCGGCGAACTCCAGGCACTCCTTCGGTCCGTTCGACCAGAGGTAGCGGTACATCGAGCCGTGTACCGGATCGCCATGCTCGTCGAGGCCGGTGCGCCAGGTGTAGTTCCACAGGCCGCCCCAGTCGGACTGCTTTTCGAAGCAGACGATTTCGGGAATTTCGGCGCCTTTGTCTTCAGCCGATTTGAAGGCCCTGAGCTGGGCCAGACCGGACGGTCCGGCTCCGATGACGGCAACGCGAGTGTTCATTCCGGGCCTCCTCTTCTTGATTTCCCCAGCGAAACAAATTTCACTGACAGGACAGTAATTGGCCCTTCTGTGCTGTCAACAGACATCTGCGGGAACTGCGTTTGCGCACAATGGATTCCTGGCGAAAAACCTGCGGCGGCCGCGGTCGCCGGACTGGCGCGTGCGACATAAGATGGCTTGCCGTCGCGGTTGCGCTCCTGTATCGGCACCTGACATGTTCACCTTGAGTGAAATAAATCTTCTGGTTCGGGGGGCGAGATGGCGAAGACAATTTCCGATTCCAAGGCCGGTCCAGGACCCGCAAAGGCAAAACCGTCGCCCAAGGTTTCGGCGGACGGCAAGACCATCCGGGCGCCGCTGACGCAAAACCCGCATGCCATTCGCGACACCCGCGAGAAAGTGCTGGAAGTCGCGATCGGCCGCGAGGTGCGGGCGTTCCGCAAGAAGCTTGGCATCACGGTCGCCGATCTGGCGGTTGCCACCGACATTTCGCTCGGCATGCTGTCGAAGATCGAGAACGGCATCACCTCGCCGTCACTGACCACCTTGCAGGCGCTGTCACGCGCGCTCGGCGTTCCGGTGACAGCCTTCTTCCGCCGCTTCGAGGAGGAGCGCAGTGCGGTCTTCGTCAAGGCCGGCCAGGGGTTGGACGTCGAGCGCCGCGGCACCCGCGCCGGCCACCAGTACAATCTGCTCGGCCATATCGGCTCGAACACCAGCGGCGTCGTCGTCGAGCCCTATCTGATCACGCTGACCGAGGATTCCGATGTGTTCCCGACCTTCCAGCACGAGGGCATGGAGTTCCTCTACATGCTGGAGGGCGAGGTCGTTTACCGCCATGGCAGCAACCTCTACCCGATGAAGCCCGGCGACAGCCTGTTCTTCGATGCCGACGCGCCGCATGGGCCGGAGCAGCTGACGAAGCTGCCGATGCGGTATTTGTCGATTATTTGTTATCCACAGAACAGCGCGGGTTGAGCGGAGCTCGATCTTCCCAAGGTCCCGGGAGGATCGGCGGCTCGCGACGGTCTCTTTTGCAGCATTGGCGGTTGGCGAAGGCCGAAGTGGCATTCGATCTCCCCCCTTGAGGGGGAGATGTCCGGCAGGACAGAGGGGGGCGAACCGCGATGACGCATAATCTGGTGTCCGCCAACAATCGCCGCAATGCACGCAGGATGCGCAAGGTGATGACCGATGCCGAACTCAAGCTTTGGAATGCGATCAGGGCACACAGGCTGATGGGACTGGGGTTTCGGCGCCAGATGCCTATCGCTGGCCATATTGCCGATTTTGCATGCCCGGATAAAAAGCTGATCATCGAGCTTGATGGGTCCAGCATGGCCAGGCGGAAACGTCGGAATCGGACGCTGCAAGAACCGCCAAGTTTGAAGCGCTTGGCTGGACGGTCCTGCGCTTCTGGAACGACGATGTCATTCGCGATATCGACAATGTCTGCCAGCACGTCGTGATTGTGGCTGGGCTAAGCGACGCGTCGTGAGCATCGCGGAAGCGGGACATTGGGCAGGGCCGGCGCTCTACGGCGCCCCCCTCTGCCCTGCCGGGCATCTCCCCCTCTTGGGGGGAGATTGGCTGCTTTGGGGCAGCGCCGACATCAGTAATTCATTCCGGGCCAAACCCCGGGCTCGTCGGGCTGCCATCATCAAGCTTCGACAACCACTCCACCAGTGTCGGCCTATACCGCGTCAGGCCCTTGTAGTTGGCCAGCTCATCGGGCAGGTCGCGGATGACGCGGTGCAGGCGGCGTGCCCATTTCGGTTGCGTCGCCAGTTCGTCCATCTTGATCAAATAGCAGCGGATCGGGAAGACGATGCCGTTCGAGCGTGGCAGGCGCCAGAAGCTCTGCAGTTCGACGCGCAGATGCACCTTGTCGCCGACATTTTCCGGCGTCACCGTCGCCCGGTCCGGGCCCCATTTGTGGTAATTCTCCGGGCTGGTGTCGAGGCGCGGATTGATGGTCATCGTCCAGTTCAGCCGCCTTGCCGGCTTGCCTTGCTGGATGTTGGTGAGGAACTTCAGCGCCCTGACGAATATCCCTTTCTCGTGCGCCAGCGGCACCGGCGCGTGCCACTCGAAGAAATTCATGCCGATGTCGAAGTCGAGCGACCAGTCGGCTTGGGTGGTAACCATGCCGGCATCCATCCACAGATTGCCGTCGCGCTGGTCGAGGATACAGAAATCGCCCTGGCTCTGGCGGGTGATGTATTCCATCGGTCCGTAAGGCAAGGTCGAGGTGTCGCCGAAGGTGAAGGTGTCGTCGATGCCGAGCGGCCGGTTGATCCAGCGCCAGCGGTCGCCATCGCGGGTCAGCGTGAAATGTTCGGGATAGCCCAGCGCCTGCTGCTCCATCAGGAGTTCCAGCAGGTCCCAGCCGGCCAGCGTCATGTGCGGCAGCGATTGGCAGCGCAGCGGATCCTCGGCCAGCACCAAGGCGCGGTCCTGCATCTCGGCGACATAGTGCTCGTCGACGTCGATCAGGTTCTCCAGCACGCTGCCCTTCGGACCCACGACATGCGGCTCGATGTTGACTGCGTACATGTAGCTGTCTTCGTGGAACGGAAACGGGAACCGCCTGATGTGCTCAGGGCTGTTCTTGAAGGTGAAGTCGTCGCGGAACGTTTCCTTGCGAAAGGTGATGCCCATCTTCGCCTCCTATCTTTCCAAGACCAGCGATCGGCCCTCGAAGCGCGAGACGCACGGCATGATCTTGCAGCCGGAGCGGTGGTCTTCCTCGCTCAGCCAGTGGTCGTTGTGGATGAACTTGCCATCGGATGAGATGACATTGGTTTCGCATTGGCCGCAGACGCCGCCGCGGCAGAGATAGGGCGGATCGACACCGGCCGCCTCGATCGCCTCGAGCAGGCTCTGCTGTTCGCCGACCCGGATCGCCTTGCCGCTGACGGCCAGCGTCACGTCGAAAGGCAGCCCGGGCTGTGGTGCAGCGAAATGCTCGAAATGCACGGTCTCCGACGGCCAGCCCAGGCTTGCCGCGCGGTCGCGCACCCAGTTTATCATGCCGGCCGGGCCACAGACGTAGAGATGCGTGCCGAGCGGCTGCGAGGACAAGAGCCGGTCGAGATCGATGCGTTCCTCGCGGTCGTCATGATAGAGCTGGACCCTGCGACCGTAGCGCTGCCGCAGGACATCGGCGTAGGTGCCGAGCGAGGCCGTGCGGCAGGTGTAGTGCAGCTCGAAATTACCGCCCTCTCCCGCCAGCTGCGCGGTCTGCGCCATGAACGGCGTGATGCCGATGCCGCCGGCCAGCATCAGATGTTTCTTCGCCCTGAGGTCGAGCGAGAACAAATTGACGGGATAGCTGATCACCATCTCCAGGCCGGGCCTGACATTGCGGTGCATGAACAGCGAGCCGCCACGCCCGACATCGTCGCGGCGCACCGAGATCGTGTATTCGCTGGTATCGAGCGGCGAGCCCATCAGCGAATAGGGATTAAGCCTTGTGCGCTCGCCATCGCGCATCTCGACCACGACATGGGCGCCGCCGGAGAAGGTCGGCAGCAATTCACCGTCGCGCCGCCGGAAATGGAAACGGGTGACGAGGTCGTTGACCGGGACGACATCGCTGACGACGACATCGAGCTTGGTGGTGCCGGTGCTCATGGGAAGGCCTCCTCGATCGGAGGAATTTCACTGCGGTCCTCGGCATTGATGCAGACGCCCTGGAAGGCGGCGAGGCGCCGGGAATAATGATCGCGCACCAGAAGCAGCAGGCCGCAATGCGCGCAGGTCGCCGGCTGCGTCGTCACATTCTCGGTGATGCCCTTGCAATGAACGCACTGCATGCGCCGTGCCAGCGAGCCGCGATGTTCTGTTTGCATCGAGGTGTGGTCGATGCCGGCTTCCAGCGCCACCTGCATCGCCTGGCCGATCAGGCCTTCGGTGCCGGCGAGGTAGAGGCGCAGGCCCATATGGGCGTTGGCCAAGGTATGCCTGAGCCTCGGCAGCAGGCTGGCGAAGGACGGCGCCTGGTGAAACTGTGACGGCTTCAGCGCCTCGAGGACGGCGACATGCTTGCCATCGGGACTGGGGATGAAGACGATCTCGGCATCGTCGAAAAACCCAGCCGGGGCTTTTGCGGCCATGTCTGAAATAGCGAGCGCACCTTCGGCATCGGCGATGAAAAGATGGTGTTTGCCGGGCTGCGGAGAGAGCGTTCCGTAGACCGGCCGGCTGATGATGCTTTTGGCTGCCATTTACGTCTTCGTGCCTCGAACCCCTCGCTGTTGATTGTGCCTCAGCCTTTCGCCGTGCGCTTGGTCTTCTTGGGATCATCGAACGGCAATGGCTGCGCCGTCGCCTTGATCGATCCGCTCTTGTTGCGGATCTCGAGCCTGGTGTCCTTGACGGCGCAGTCGACGTCAAGGCGGGCGATGCCCATCGATTTCTCGACCAGCGGCGAATACATGGCGCAGGTCACCACGCCGACCTTTTTGCCGTCGCGGTAGACCGGCGCGCCCTCGTCCGCCGGCTCCTTGCCGTCGAGCAGCACGCCATAAATCTTGAAGCGCTCCTTGCCCTTCAGGCGATAGTGCTCCTCGGCGCCGCGGAAACCAGTCTTGCCAGGGCTGACGGTGAAGTCGAGGCCGAGTTCCCACAGCGTGTCGCCGGGACCTTCGTTCTCGAACGGGTATTTTTGCGAATTGTCGTAGGGGTAGAAGAGCAGATAACTTTCCACCCGCAGCATGTCGAGCGTGGTGAAGCGGCAGGGAATGATGCCGGCGCTCTTGCCCTCGTCGAGGATCCTGTCCCAGATCGTGCCGGCATCCTGGCCGCGGCAGAAGATCTCGTAGCCACGCTCGCCGGTGTAGCCGGTGCGCGAAATCATCACCGGAAAGCCGAACAGCTGCGTCTGCATGTGATGGAAGTAGTTGAGATCGCGGATGCCCGGAACATGCTTGGCGAGATAGTCGACCGCGGCCGGCCCCTGCAGCGACAGATCATGCAGATTGTCGTCGAAGCGCAACGACACGTCCCTGCCCATCGCCGCGCGCTGCAACTCCTCATGGCCGGTGCCCGAGCCGTGCACCACCATCCAGGCGTTCGGCCCGGTGCGGTAGAGGATGCAGTCGTCGGTGAATTTTCCCGCCTCGTTCAGCATGCAGGCATAGGCCGATTTGCCGGGATAGATCTTTTCGACATCGCGCGTGGTGGCGAGATCGATGAGATGCGAAGCGTGCGGCCCGGTGATGTGGACCTTCTTGAGGCCCGACACATCCATCAGCCCGGCCTTGGTGCGGATGGCGATGTATTCCTCGTCGGCGTCCTTGTCGTAGGTCCAGGCGGTCCCCATGCCGCTCCAGTCTTCGAGCTTCGAACCCAGCGCGCGATGGCGATCCGCCAGGGTCGAAAATCTCCAGGATGCCGTCATCCGCTCGTCCTCCGTTCAAAAATCCATTTGTTCCCTGCTCCTTGGCGCAGAGGCCGGAGCTTTGGGTTGAATATTGACCGCAAACACGAGAGAGCCGCAATCCCCTGAATGCAAATAATTTCATTGTCAGGCAAAATCGACCGACCCAACCAAACGGTTAACTCTGCGTAAATTCGTCTTGACAATTGCGGAAATCGGCCTGAATTTATGAAAAAAATTTCACTCTCTTGAAAGAGAGCGGCGCGCGGAGGATTCGAGACCGTTCGCCGGAAAAAGGGGAAAACCGATGTCAGACCTGCAGCAGCGCATCGAGGCGCTGTATCGTTCCGACTTGCGCGGCTCCGCGCTGCTGATCATCTGCCTGTGGGCGACGATCCTCTTCGTCCTCTTCATGACATGGCCATACATTCCGCATGGCGGCATCAAGGCCGTCGTCGCGATTGCCGCCGCCGCCGTGCTGATCTTCAACACGGCCGCCATCCTGGCGATGGTCAAACACTACAAGGAAGACAAGGAATTCATCTACGGCCTCGACATCAAGAATGCCGACGCGGCCCGCAACAGCAACTCCTGAGGATCAAGAACATGCCGCGCTACACGCCGCCGGAGCAGAGCAAGGCCGGGCAAGTCTTCGATATCGCCGTCGTTGTCGTCGCCATCTTCGTGGCCCTGTGGCTGCCGCTGAAGCTCGGCCTTGCCGGTGCCGCGAAATCCATCGACGCGCTCGACGCCAAGACATGGGAAGCGCTCGGCCAGAATCCGACCATGGCGTCGATCTGGGAAAAGCTCGGCTATACGCCGGAGACGGCGCACGACATCATCCAGAACCGCTTCCACTACATCATCGACTGGCCGACGCTGATCGTCATGGCAGCGGTCCTGATCGGCTATTTCGTGTTCTTGTTCCGGGCATCCGACCGTGAATATCGCGATGTCATCAACGAGAAGTTCGACGACAAATAAAGTTTCGACGACGCGCAATCGGGGGCAAGATCATGTGGGTGGCACTCTCTTACGCATGCTGGGGCATCTCGATCGTGCTCGCGCTGTGGATGCTTTACGACTGGTTCAAGGTCGATACAACCTACTCCGAGGACGTTCTGACCTCGTCGCGCGAAGGCGAGCTTGAAGCCGCCTCCGAAAAACACCGGATCTGAGTGGGGATTGATCGATGACCGCCGCGGTTGAGAATACCATCACCACCACCATTCACGGCGACCGGGTATCGCTGCTGAGGGTACTCGGCCCGGCCCATGTCTGGGCGCTCGGGGTCGGCATCGTCCTGGTCGGCGAGTTCACCGGCTGGAACTTCTCGGCCGACAAGGGCGGCGCGCTGGCAGCCCTGATCGTCTGCTGGGTGGTCGGCCTGCTCTACACCTCGGTCGCCATGATCGATTCCGAGGTGACGTCGACAGTCGCCGCCGCCGGCGGCCAGTACGCGCAGGCCAAGCACATCGTCGGACCGCTGATGGCCTTCAACGTCGCGCTGTTCCTGGTCTTTGCCTATACGATGCTGGAAGTGTCCGATGCCATCCTGCTCGGCGACACCATCGTCGCCAAGGCCGGCGTCGAAGGGCTCACCCACAATTCCTTCATCGCCGCCACCATCGTGGTGCTGGCATGGCTCAACTACCGCGGCGTGCTGATGACGCTCAACGTCAATTTCGTCATCACCGCGATCGCCTACATCTCGATCGTCATCCTGTTCTTCTCGGTCAGCCCGTGGACGCAAGGCGCCGTGCTGAAGCTCAACGAGCTGGTCACGCCCGGCAATGCGCTGCCCTATGGCTGGATCGGCGTCATCGCCGCCTTCCAGTTCGGCATCTGGTATTATCTCGGCATCGAGGGCACCACGCAGGCCGCCGAGGAAGTGCGCTCGCCGGCCCGCTCGCTGCCCTACGGAACCATGGCCGGCATGATCACGCTTCTGATCGCGGCCGCCATGACCTGGTATGTCTGCGCCTCGCTGATGCCCTGGGAGTATCTCGGCATCACCTATTATCCGCTGTGGGACGCGGGCAAGCTGACCGGCAGCCCGCTGCTGGAAAACCTGTTGTTCGTCGCCACGCTGCTTGCGGCTCTGGCATCGGCCAATGGCTGCATCAATGACGCGGCGCGCGCGTGGTTCTCGCTTGGCCGTGACCGCTATCTGCCGAGCTGGTTCTCGGCCGTGCATCCGAAATACCGCACGCCCTACCGTTCGATCCTGTTTCTGCTGCCGATCGCGCTGGCCTTCGCCTTCATCGCCGACCTCAACCAGGCGATCACCTTCTCGATCCTGTCAGGCGTGCTGCAATACACTTTCATGAGCATCAACATCATGATGTTCCGCAAGAAGTGGCCGCTTGGCTCGATCCGCCGCGGTTACACCCACCCCTTCCATCCGCTGCCGGCGATCGTGCTGTTCTGCCTGTGCGTGGTGACCTTCTTCGCCATCTTCCTCGGCTTCGGCTCGCAGCTGATCGCCATGGTCGCCTTCTACTTCCTGATCTCGCTGTGGTTCCATTTCTACCGCTACAAATTCGTGCGGCGCGGCGAACAGTTCACCATGCCGTGGCCAAAACCGCAGGGCTATTGATGGGAGAAGGTCCGTCCGGATTCCGGGCGGACCTGGCATGACAACATGTCCGAGCTGACGTCAGCACTGCTCGCCGGGGTAATTGTCCTGGCTCTCGTCCTTCACCTTGCGTGGCTGGCGCACCGCAGCCGCAAGAGAGATTTCGCGGCGCTCGCCGGCGAAGAGGCCCGCGTTCGCGCCGTCATTGCCGACGCGGCCAATGTCTCGGACGGCACCGTCGGCGTCATCACCTGGGAAGGCTCGTGGAACGGCCAGCGCGTTCAGTTGCGCACCATTGTCGATACACTGGCGACAAGAAAGCTGCCGGCGCGCTGGCTCAGCGTCTCGCTCACTGAACAGGTCACGGTCCCAGCCATTTTCGACATGATGATGCGGCCAGGCTCGCCGACGACCTTCTCCAATTTCGACCACCTCGAGCATACGCTGCCCAAGGCTCCTGGATTTCCAGCCGAGGCAATCCTGCGCACCGACAAAAGAGGCGCGCGGTTTCCGCAGAGCCTCATCGCCAGCCATATCGAGATCTTCGCCGAAGGACGCGCCAAGGAATTGCTGATCACGCCGAACGGGGTGCGCATCGTCTGGCTGCTGGCCGAGGCCGAGCGGGCCCGTTACGGTGTTTTCCGGCAAGCTGAATTTGGCGGCACGGCACTCGATCCGGCGCTGATCGAAAGGCTGCTGGTGTCGATGTCGGCGCTTCGCGATGCCATCAACAGACATGAACGGCAGGCCGCATGACCGACTCCGCCACGATATCCGCCCCGACCAATCCCTATCTTGTTCTCGGCGCCGCAATCCTGTTGCCGGCAAGTGGACATGTTATTCTCGGCGTGCCGGTGCGTGGCCTGCAGTTTCTCTTCTTCATGGTGATCCTGGCGTGGGTGACCGCCAAGATCGCGCCAGCCGACGCCAGCTTCATCGGTCGCCATGCCGGCGGCGTCCTGATCTACGCGCTGTCCATCCTCGACGCTTACAAACTCGCCCGGGTCCGCCATGCGCTTTGGGTTCACAAGACCCGCGACAGAGGCGATGACCCACAAGGCGGCATTGCGCCGCATATGTAACTAGAGGAAAATTTTTTTCATACGATTGAATTTAGGACATTCATTCGATACATCATTTCGGAGCCACAAACGTCGGGAGGCTGACATGTGCGGAATCGTCGGACTTTTCTTGAAGGACAAGGCGCTGGAGCCGAAGCTCGGCGCGATGCTGTCGGAAATGCTGGTCTCGCTCAGCGATCGCGGCCCCGACAGCGCAGGCATTGCAATCTATGGCGCGCCGTCAGGCAACGAGGCCAAGATCACCATCCAGTCAGCCAAGCCGGAACATGATTTCCGCGGCCTTGAAGCCGACCTTGCCAAGGCTATCGGCGCGCCGGTGAAGATCGCGGTGAAATCGACGCACGCCGTCGTCAGGACCGAGCCCGCCAAGATCGACCAAGCACGCGAGGCCATCCAGGCGTTGCGTCCCGATATTCGCATCATGGGCGCCGGCGACGTCGTCGAGATCTACAAGGAAGTCGGCCTGCCGGAAGCGGTCGTTGATCGCTTCGACGTCCGCAAGATGACCGGCACGCATGGCATCGGCCACACCCGCATGGCGACGGAATCGGCGGTGACGACGATGGGCGCGCACCCGTTCTCGACCGGCGCCGACCAGTGCCTGGTGCACAATGGCTCGCTGTCCAACCACAACAATGTCCGCCGCGAGCTGATCCGCGAAGGCATGAAATTCGAGACCGAGAACGATACCGAGGTGGCGGCCGCCTATCTCTCATCGCAGATGGCGCATGGCAAGAACCTGGGCGAGGCGCTGGAGGGCACGCTCTCCGACCTCGACGGCTTCTTCACCTTCGTCGTCGGCACCAAGAACGGCTTTGGCGTGGTGCGCGATCCGATCGCCTGCAAGCCCGCCGTGATGGCCGAGACCGACCAGTATGTCGCCTTCGGCTCGGAATATCGCGCGCTGACCAAACTGCCCGGCATAGACAATGCGAGGGTCTGGGAACCGGAACCCGCAACCGTCTATTTCTGGGAGCATTGAATTCATGCCGGCAATTAACCTTTCAAAGACGGCGGCGAGCGACCACGCCTCTCGGGTGTTCGATCTCGACCAGATGTCACTGCGCGAGCTCAACCAGGCGCTGCACAACCTGGCTCCCGGCTCGAACGAGACCGCTTGGGAAGTGTTGAACCCTAAAGGCAGCCATTCGGTCGCCGTCGGCGTTGATCAGCCGGTCACCATCGATGTGCGCGGCAGCGTCGGCTACTATTGCGGCGGTATGAACTCCGGCAGCGCCATCACCGTGCATGGCTCGGCCGGCCCCGGCGTCGGCGAGAACATGATGTCGGGCTCGATCACCATCAAGGGCGATGCCAGCCAGTATGCCGGCGCCACCGGCAAGGGTGGCCTGCTGGTCATCGAGGGTAACGCCTCGTCGCGCTGCGGCATCTCGATGAAGGGCATCGACATCGTCGTGCATGGCAATATCGGCCACATGTCGGCCTTCATGGCACAATCCGGCAATCTGGTGGTGCTGGGCGATGCCGGCGACGCGCTGGGCGATTCCATCTACGAGGCGCGCCTCTTCGTGCGCGGCAACGTCGGCAGCCTGGGCGCCGACTGCATCGCCAAGGAGATGCGGCCCGAGCATCTGCAATTGCTGCAGGGGCTGCTCGACCGCGCCGGCATCACCGGCGTCAAGCCGTCTGAGTTCAAGCGCTATGGCTCGGCGCGCACCCTCTACAATTTCAATATCGACAACGCCGACGCGTATTGAGGCAGCATGACCTATCGCAACCCGCCGACGACGCCGCGCAAATCCGCGACCTTCGACGACTACACGCTTTCCGAAATCCGCCGCGCCGCGGCGACCGGCATCTATGACATCCGGGGCGCCGGCGCCAAGCGCAAGCTGCCGCATTTCGACGACCTCCTGTTCCTGGGTGCCTCGATCTCGCGCTATCCGCTCGAAGGCTATCGCGAGCGCTGCGACACCGGCGTGGTGCTGGGTTCGCGCCATGCCAAGAAGCCGATCGAGCTGAAAATCCCGATCACCATCGCCGGCATGAGCTTCGGCTCGCTGTCCGGTCCGGCCAAGGAGGCGCTCGGGCGCGGCGCAACACTGTCCGGCACCTCGACCACGACCGGCGACGGCGGCATGACCGAGGAGGAGCGCGGCCATTCCAAGCAGCTGGTCTATCAATATCTGCCGTCGCGCTATGGCATGAATTTGCGCGACCTGCGGCGCGCCGACGCGATCGAAGTCGTCGTCGGCCAGGGCGCCAAGCCGGGTGGCGGCGGCATGCTGCTCGGCCAGAAGATCTCCGACCGGGTCGCCGAAATGCGCACGTTGCCCAAAGGCATCGACCAGCGCTCGGCCTCGCGCCACCCCGACTGGACCGGCCCCGACGATCTTGAGATCAAGATCCTGGAATTGCGCGAAATCACCGACTGGGAAAAACCGATCTACGTCAAGGTCGGCGGCGCCCGACCCTATTACGACACAGCGCTTGCGGTGAAGGCCGGCGCCGATGTCGTTGTGGTCGACGGCATGCAGGGCGGCACCGCGGCGACGCAGGAAGTGTTCATCGAAAATGTCGGCCAGCCGACGCTTGCCTGCATCAGGCCGGCGGTACAGGCGCTGCAGGATCTGGGCATGCACCGCAAGGTGCAGCTGATCGTCTCGGGCGGCATCCGCAACGGTGCCGATGTCGCCAAGGCGCTCGCATTGGGCGTCGATGCAGTCTCGATCGGCACGGCCGCCCTTGTCGCGCTCGGCGACAATGATCCGCGCTGGGAGGCGGAGTACAACGAGCTCGGCACGACGGCCGGCGCCTATGACGACTGGCATGAGGGCCGCGACCCCGCCGGCATCACCACGCAGGACCCGGAGCTGATGAAGCGGGTCGATCCGGTGGCCGCCGGCCGCCGGCTGGCGAATTACCTCAAGGTGATGACGCTGGAGGCTCAGACCATCGCCCGCGCCTGCGGCAAGAACAGCCTGCACAATCTCGAACCCGAGGACCTCGTCGCGCTGACGATCGAGGCAGCCGCCATGGCCGGCGTGCCGCTGGCCGGCACCAACTGGATACCGGGGAAGAACGGCTTCTAATCAACGAAGGGCCGAAGGCCCTATGCTCTAGGGCCAACAATCGACAAAATGGGGAACTTCCGTGACAGCTGATCTTGCAGAATTCGCAAGGGCGAAAAACGTCAAATACTTCATGATTTCCTACACTGACCTGTTCAGTGGGCAGCGCGCCAAGCTGGTGCCGGCGCAGGCAATCGCCGACATGCAGAAGGATGGCGCCGGCTTTGCCGGGTTTGCCACATGGCTCGACCTGACGCCGGCGCATCCCGACATGCTGGCGGTTCCGGACCCCACCTCGGTGATCCAGTTGCCGTGGAAGCCCGAAGTCGCCTGGGTCGCCGCCAACTGCATCATGGACGACAAGGAGGTCGACCAGGCGCCGCGTAATACACTGAAGCGATTGATCACGGAAGCCGCCAGCGACGGCATGCATGTGAAGACCGGCGTCGAGGCCGAGTTCTTCCTGATCTCGGCCGACGGCAAAACGATTTCCGACGAATACGACACGGCCTCGAAACCCTGCTACGACCAGCAAGCGGTGATGCGGCGCTACGATGTCATCGCCGAGATCTGCGATCACATGCTGGCGCTCGGCTGGGGCGCCTATCAAAACGATCACGAGGATGCCAACGGCCAGTTCGAGATGAATTGGGCCTTCGACGATGCGCTGGCGACCGCCGACAAGCACTCCTTCTTCAAGTTCATGGTCAAGTCGATCGCGGAAAAGCACGGCCTGCGCGCGACCTTCATGCCAAAGCCCTTCCAGGGGCTGACCGGCAATGGCTGCCATGCACATATCTCGGTGTGGGACGAGACTGGCAAGACCAATGTGTTCGCCGATAACTCGATGGAACTCGGCCTGTCGGCCAAGGGCAAAAACTTCCTCGGCGGCATCATGAAGCACGCCTCGGCGCTTGCCGCGATCACCAATCCGACGGTCAATTCCTATAAGCGCATCAACGCGCCGCGCACCATCTCGGGCGCGACCTGGGCGCCGAACACGGTGACCTGGACCGGCAACAACCGCACCCACATGGTGCGCGTGCCGGGACCCGGCCGCTTCGAACTGCGCCTGCCCGACGGCGCGGCCAACCCCTATTTGCTGCAAGCCGTCATCATCGCCGCCGGTCTCGACGGCATCCGCTCCAAGGCCGATCCGGGCAAACGCTACGACATCGACATGTACCAGCTCGGCCATACCGTCACGGACGCGCCGAAGCTGCCGCTCAACCTGCTCGACGCGCTGCGCGAGTTCGACAACGACAAATCGCTCAAGGCGGCGCTGGGTGAGGAATTCTCGTCGGCATACCTAAAGCTGAAGCATCAGGAATGGAATTCCTATGCTTCGCACTTCACGCAATGGGAGCGCGACCACACGCTGGATATCTAGAAGCATCGGACCGAAAAGTGTGAAGCGGTTTTCGGGTAAATCCGATGCGTCAAAAAGAATCCGGCGTAGGGCGAGCGACCTCGGAATGAACTGATGAAATACTCGATCTTCTCGCTCGCCCGCGCCGCTCTCTCCGGCCACAAGAACTGGCAGCGCACCTGGCGCGATGCCACGCCGAAGGATCGCTATGACGTGGTGATCATCGGCGGCGGCGGCCATGGCCTTGCGACCGCATGGTTCCTCGCCAGCGAATACGGCATCAGGAATGTCGCCGTGCTCGAAAAGGGCTGGATCGGCTCCGGCAATGCCGGCCGCAACACCACCATCATCCGCTCCAATTACGGCCTGCCCGGGAATACCGGCTTCTACGAATTGTCGATGAAGCTGTGGGAGCGGATGGAGCAGGATCTCAACTACAACACGATGGTCAGCCAGCGCGGCGTCATCAACCTCTACCATTCCGACGCACAGCGCGACGCTTATGCGCGGCGCGGCAACACCATGCGCATCAACGGTATCGACGCCGAACTGCTCGACCTCGCCGCGGTCAAGAAGATGATCCCGTTCCTGAACTACGACAATGCGCGTTTCCCCGTGCAGGGCGGATTGCTGCAGCGGCGCGGCGGCACGGCACGGCACGATGCCGTGGTCTGGGGCTATGCCCATGCGGCAAGCGCGCTCGGCGTCGATATCATCCAGAACTGCGAGGTGACGGGCTTCGTCCGTGACTCCAACGGCAAGGTGACCGGCGTCGAGACCTCGCGCGGCAAGATCGGCGCCGGCAAGGTCGGCATGGCGGTGGCTGGTTCCTCCTCGCGCGTCGCGGCGATGGCCGGCTTGCGCCTGCCGATCGAAAGCCATGTGCTGCAGGCCTTCGTCTCCGAGGCGATCAAGCCGCTCATCCCGGGTGTCATGACCTTCGGCGCCGGCCATTTCTATGTCAGCCAGTCGGACAAGGGCGGGTTGGTCTTCGGCGGCGACATCGATGGCTATAATTCCTATGCCCAGCGCGGCAACCTGCCGGTGATGGAGGATGTCTGCGAGGGCGGCATGGCGCTGATGCCGATGATCGGCCGTGTGCGCCTGCTGCGCCAGTGGGGCGGCATCATGGACATGTCGATGGACGGCTCGCCGATCATCGACAAGACGTCGGTGGACGGGCTCTATCTCAATGCCGGCTGGTGTTATGGCGGCTTCAAGGCGACGCCGGGCTCGGGCTTCGTCTTTGCACACCTCCTGGCTCGCGAAGAATCCCACAAGGAGGCGGCAAGGTTCCGCCTCGACCGGTTCCGGACTGGTGCCGTGATCGACGAGAAGGGCCAGGGCGCCCAACCGAACCTTCACTGAGGACGGTCACATGCGTATTGTCTGTCCCTTCTGCGGTGAACGCGAACTCGGCGAGTTCACTTATCTCGGCGATGCCAAGCCAGTGCGCCCAGTGGCCGGCGCTTCGGAAGACGAGGTCTTCGATTACGTCTATTTGCGCGACAACATCGCCGGTGACACCAGCGAGCACTGGTATCATGGCGGCGGCTGCCGGGCCTGGCTGAAGATCACCCGCAACACGCTGACGCACGAGATTTCGGCCGTGGAGTCGGCGGCGGGTGCTGGGGCGAGGCAGGTTGGAAGATGAGCTATTCTCGCCACTTCAGCGCAGCCCCTCACCTGCCTGCCGGCATCCTCTCCCCGTATGGGGACGGGGAGAGGGACGCTGGCCGCAGCGCCGCCGCCCTTTCTGCAACATTGATGATTGGCGAAATCATGGACGAGAGCGTCCTTCTCCCCGTCACTATACGGGGAGAAGTGCCCGGCAGGGCGATGAGGGGCAGCGCAACCCTCTCGCATTTCATCGAACTCACGGAAGGCCGGCAATCGTGAGCTCCAGCCAAGCCCATCGTCTCGCATCCGGCGGCCTCATCGACCGCTCGGCGTCGCTGCATTTCCGCTTCGACGGCAAGAGCTTTTCCGGCTTCCAGGGCGACACGCTGGCGTCGGCGCTGATCGCCAATGGCGTCAAGCTGGTCGGCCGCTCGTTCAAATACCATCGTCCGCGGGGCATCCTGACTGCGGGCTCGGAAGAGCCAAATGCTCTGGTCGAACTGCGCACCGGCGCACGCCGCGAGCCGAACACCAAGGCAACGACGGCCGAGCTCTATGAAGGGCTCGACGCCGCCAGCCAGAACCGTTGGCCATCGCTGCGCCACGATGTGATGTCGGTGAACCAATTGTTCGCGCCGATCTTCGTCGCCGGCTTCTACTACAAGACCTTCATGTGGCCGGCCAAGTTCTGGGAAGCGATCTACGAGCCAGCGATCCGCCGCGCCGCCGGCCTCGGACGCGCAGCCGGCATTGCCGATCCCGACCACTACGACAAGACCTGGGCGCATTGCGACGTGCTGATCGCCGGTTCCGGCCCGACCGGCCTGGCGGCGGCACTGGCTGCCGGCCGCGCTGGTGCCCGCGTCATCCTGTGCGAAGAAGATTTTGTCCCCGGCGGCCGCCTGCTGTCGGATGGCGGCATGATCGATGGCGTACCGGCGGCCGAGTGGCTGTCGCGCACCTTGGCCGAACTGACCGACATGCCCGACGTCCGCATCATGACCCGCACGACACTGTTCGGCGTCTATGATGGCGGCACCTATGGCGCGATCGAGCGGGTCAACGATCATCTGCCCTCCCCGCCGGAGCATGAGGTGCGCCAGCGCTTGTGGCGGATCGTGGCCAAACGCTGTGTTGTCGCGGCCGGCGCCATCGAACGGCCGATCGTCTTTGCCGGCAACGATACGCCTGGCGTGATAATGGCTTCCGCGGTGCGGACCTATGTCACGCGCTACGCGGCAGCACCGGCAAAGCGCATCGCGCTGTTCACCAACAATGAGGATGGCTGGCGCACGGTCGAGACGGCCCTCGGCACCGGACTGCAGATCGCGGCGGTGATCGACGCACGGCCAGATGTATCTCCAGCCCATCGTTCGTTGGCGTCCAAGGGCGGCTTCCCGGTGCTGCATGGCGCTGTCAGTGGCGTCGACGGCGGCAAGGATGGCGTGCGGAAAATCATGGTATCGCTGACCGGCGGCGCGCGCGCTGAGGTCGAGGCGGGCGGGCTCGCCGTTTCTGGTGGCTGGAACCCGGCGGTCGGGCTGACCTCCTATCATCGCGGCCGGCCGAAATGGCGCGACGACATTGCTGCCTTCGTACCCGATGGCGCGCCTCCCGGCATGGTCGCCGCCGGGGCGGCTTCCGGCGCCTTCGGGCTGGGGGCCTGCCTGACCGAAGGGTTCGCCGCTGGTGCAACAGCCGCGCTCGACGCAGGGCGCAGCGGCAAGCCAGGCTCGGCGCCGATCGCCGACGACGAGGCTTTCTCGCTGACGCCGCTCTGGCACGTCAGCGGCAAGGGCAAGGCGTTCGTCGACCAGCAGCACGATGTCACTGCCTCCGACATCGAACTCGCCCAGCGCGAGGGTTTCGAATCGGTCGAGCATCTGAAGCGCTACACGACGCTTGGCATGGCGACCGACCAAGGCAAGACCTCCAACGTCGCGGGCCTCGCCATCATGGCGGCGGTGAGCGGCCGCTCCATTCCGGAGACCGGCACGACGATCTACAGGCCGCCTTACGTGCCCGTCGCCATCGGCGCCTTCGCCGGCCATCACCGCGACGAAACGTTCCACGCGACGCGGCTGACGCCGTCGCATCACTGGGCCGCCGAACAGGGCGCCATCTTCGTCGACACCGGCCTCTGGAAGCGCGCGCAATGGTACCCTCGCGCCGGCGAGAAGGACTGGCTGGAATCCGTGACGCGCGAGGTCAAGGCAGTGCGCTCGGGCGTCGGCTTCTGCGATGTCTCGACGCTCGGCAAGATCGACGTCCATGGCCCGGATGCCGGCGCCTTCCTCGACCGCGTCTACATCAACACTTTCTCCAACCTCGCAGTCGGCAAGGCGCGCTACGGACTGATGCTGCGCGAGGACGGCATCGTCTATGACGACGGCACGACTTCGCGGCTGGCTGAGGACCACTATTTCCTCACCACAACCACGGCCAAGGCCGGGCTGGTGATGCAGCATCTCGAATTCTGCCGGCAGGTGCTGTTTCCCGAACTCGACGTCCAGTTGACATCGGTGTCCGATCAATGGGCGCAATTCTCGATTGCCGGACCGAAGACGCGAGACCTGCTCAGGGAAATCGTCGACCCCGCCGAAGACCTTTCCAACGAAGGTTTTCCGTTCATGGGCGCACGCGAAGTCCGCTTGCGCGGCGGCATCAAGGCGCGGCTGTTCCGCATTTCGTTCTCGGGCGAGATGGCGTTCGAGATCTCGGTGCCGGCGCGCTTTGGAGAGGCCATGGCGCGCAATCTGATGCTGGCCGGAAAGCCGTTTGGCGTGACGCCGTATGGCACCGAAGCGCTTGGCGTGATGCGTGTCGAAAAGGGCCATGTCGCCGGACCGGAATTGAGCGGCACGACGACCGCGGCCGATCTTGGCCTCGGCAAGATGATGTCGACCAAGAAGGATTTCATCGGCCGGGTAATGGCTGGCCGCGAGGCGCTGGTGGCGCCGGACCGGCAGGTCGTGGTCGGCATCAAGCCGGCCGACAAGGCACGCCGGCTGCGCTCCGGCGCGCATATCATCCCGAAGGGGCAGACGCCCGGACCGGACAACGACCAAGGCTATGTCACCTCGGTCTGTTTCTCGCCGACACTGGACCAGTGGATAGGGCTCGGCCTGGTCGAACGCGGCCGCGAGCGCATCGGCGAGATCGTCCATGCGCATGATCCGCTGCGCGGCGAGGACTATGATGTCGAGCTCTGCAATCCCGTCTTCTACGATCCGGATGGAGGGCGCCAGCGTGGTTGAGTTTTCCTGGGAAGTCCGCAGTCCGCTGGAGCATGCGCTCGTGTCAGGTGCGCATGATGCGCAAGGTGATGCCGGTGTTTCGCTGACCGAGATTCGCAATTTCGACCTGGTCCAGGTGATGGCACGGCGCGGCAAGGCGGCGGAGCTGGCCTTAGCCGCGAAAGCCCATTTCGGCATTGCGGCGCCGGAAACACCGAAGGCGGTGCAGACCCCCGACGCCACGCTGATCTGGTCAGGACCGGATCAGTTTTTCGTGCTGTCGAAGGGTGGCAAGCACACGACGCAGATGCTGGCGCCGGCATTCTCCGGCTCCGCCTCGCTGTCGGACCAATCGCATGCACGGGTCTTGATCAACATTTCCGGGGACAAGGTGCGCACTATGCTGGCGAAACTGTCATCGATCGATTTGCACCCAACCGCGTTCCCGGTTGGCGCGGCAGCCGCGACCTCGATGGACCACACCAGCGTCACGCTCTGGCGCGGCGCAGACCGGGCGGACGGGCTGGCAGTGTTCAACGTTCTGGTGTTCGCGACGTTTGCCGAGAGCCTTTGGCACACGATGCTGGACGCTGCTGCGGAATATGGCGTGGCGATCAAACATTCAGAGGAACTGGTGTAGCGTTTGTGAGCGGCTCTTCCTTCTCCCCCTGTGGGAGAAGGTGGATCGGCGCCATAGCGCCGAGACGGATGAGGGGTGCTCCAGGGAACGCCAACGCCTCACTCCGCTGGAACACCCCTCATCCGTCGCCTTCGGCGACACCTTCTCCCGCAGGGGGAGAAGGGGGAGCTTTACGTCAGCTCCGCCTTGCCAAACGTGACGCCCCTGCTATTCTTGCAGCTAAAATAATTTCACACACAGGCAAACTTGTTTCTCGAACCGCAAGGCTGAGATGAGCCAGTCGCCCTACCCCGCCGTCGCCGCCGGACCGCCCAGGCCCAGCCTCATCCTGAGGCCGGGGCAGATCGCGCTGCCGCCGGGCATGGAGCGTTATACGATCCAGGGCAACGGCGCGGTGCTTGTCGACATCAAGGCCGGCGACACGATCAGCGTGCGCAACGTCGAAGGCGGCCAGGCTTGCGAACTGCTGGCGTGGGACAGCACCGGTGCGACCGATCCCGGCATCCTCGGTGAGAAATCCAACAGCAATGCCGCCGGCATCAAGGCGCTGCTGGCCGAGGGCGATGACAGCCTCGCTTCAGTGCGTCGCGGACTCGAGCGACGCCATGTGCAGCTCGATCAGGTCAGGGCGGTGCGCGTGTTCAGCGGCGCGACACCCGCAGGTACGGAGCAGGGTTTTACCGTCGCCCGCGATGGTGCGTTGCTGATTGCCGCGCCCGGGGGGCCGATGCTGGTCGATGGCCACGACACGGCAACACCTCTCACCGTCATCGTGCGTCGCGCCACCATCCGCCCCGCAGCCCGATCACAGCTTGCCGATCCGCTCGCGGAGCCTGTGCTTGACCTTCGCGTCCATTCGGCTACGGCGGAATCCTACTTCGTCAAGGCCGGCGACTATCTGCAGATCATCGATGTCGACGGGCGCCAGTGCACCGACTTCCAGTGCTTTTCGGCGCGCAAGCTGGACAAGGGTCTCGACCATCCGCTCGACGTGACGACGACCCGCACGCTGATGGGCGCGAGCTATCCGATGCCCGGTCTGCATTCGAAATACTACGACCAGGACATGGAACCGCTTGTCGAGGTGGTCCAGGACACCTGTGGCCGGCACGACGCCTTCGCGCTCGCCTGCGCGGCCAAATATTACGACGATATCGGCTACCCCGGGCACACCAATTGCTCCGAGAATTTCAACCGCGCGCTGGCCGACAAGGGCGTCAATCCCCGCGCGGGCTGGATGGCTATCAACTTCTTCTTCAACACGGCGATCGACGCGCATGGCGTCATGGTGTCCGACGAGCCATGGTCGCGGCCCGGCGATTATGTCCTGCTCAGGGCGTTGACCGACATCGTCTGCGTCTCCTCCGCCTGCCCTGACGATACGACGCCGGCCAATGGCTGGGACCCGACCGACATCCACGTGCGGACCTATTCCGGCCAGCACAAATTCTCGCGAGCGATCGCCAGACGCATGACGCCCGATTCGGAACCCAAAATGACCCGCGAGACCGCCTTTCATTCGAGCTTTGCCAAGCACACCCGCGACTTCGCCGAATACAGGGGCTATTGGCTGGCCAATTCCTTCGCCAAGGAAGGGCCGATCGCCGAATACTGGGCCTGCCGCCAGGACGCGGTGATCATGGACCTGTCACCGTTGCGCAAGTTCGAGGTCACCGGCCCGGACTCCGAAGCGCTGCTGCAATACACGCTGACCCGCGACGTCAAGAAACTCGGCGTCGGCCAGGTCGTCTATTCGGCGATGTGCTACGAGCATGGCGGCATGATCGACGACGGCACGCTGCTCAGGCTCGGCAAGGACAATTTCCGCTGGGTCGGGGGCGATGATCTGTCCGGCGAATGGCTGCGCGAGACGGCGAAAAAACTCGGCCTCAACGTGCTGGTGCGCTCGTCGACAGACCAGATGCACAATGTCGCCGTGCAAGGGCCGAAGAGCCGCGACATCCTTCGCGAGGTGATCTGGACCTCGCCGCTGCAACCGTCGATCGACGAACTGGAATGGTTCCGCTTCGCCGTCGCCCGCATCGGCGGCGGCAACGGCATTCCGGTCGTCGTCTCGCGCACCGGCTATACCGGCGAGCTCGGCTACGAGATCTGGTGCCATCCGCGCGACGCCGAGAAAGTGTTCGACGCCATCTGGGAAGCCGGCCAGCCCCATGGGCTGAAACCGATGGGGCTGCAGGCGCTTGACATGGTGCGCATCGAGGCCGGGCTGATCTTCGCCGGCTACGAATTCTCGGACCAGACAGACCCCTTCGAGGCGGGCATCGGCTTTACCGTGCCGCTGAAGACCAAGACCGACGACTTCATCGGCCGCGAGGCGCTGATCCGGCGCAAGGAAAACCCGCAGAACAAACTGGTCGGGCTCGAAATCGACAGCAATGTCGCGGTCGGCCATGGCGACTGCGTCCATGTCGGACGCGCCCAGATCGGCGTCGTCACATCGAGCATGCGTTCGCCGGTGCTGAACAAGAACATCGCGCTGGCGCGGCTCGACGTCACCCACGCCGCCATCGGTACGGAGGTCGAGATCGGCAAGCTCGACGGTCATGCCAAGAGGCTGCCGGCACATGTCGTTGCCTTCGCCCATTACGATCCGCAGAAGACCAGACCACGCTCCTGAGCATTGCAACCCTTGCCTTCCCCCCTTGTGGGAGAAGGCAAGAGCCTGTTTCGCAAGCGTGATGTGCATGGCTTCACAAAACGCTTGACCTGAAAGCGCGCCGGATCAATCTTCACTCTTAAGAAAAAAATGCGACTGAGTGGAAACACCGCAGTCGTGCGATCATTGTGCCGGGAGCAAGCTTCGCAGAGCCGAGGCATCGCCGGCGGGGAACACTTACAAAAAGGGGAAGTCACTGACATGAGCACGATAAGCACGGTCCTGGACCAGCCTGCCGAAAGCAAGCTGCTCAGGCATATCGACTGGCGCGGCGCCTTCTGGGTGGCGAGCGGCGTTCCGGCGCTGGTCCTGTTTTCGATCGGCGGCATCGCCGGCACGACCGGGACGCTGGCCTTCCTGATCTGGACGGTGTCCATGATCATGGGCTTCCTGCAATCCTTCACCTATGCCGAGATCGCCGGCCTGTTCCCGAACAAGTCGGGCGGCGCCTCGATCTACGGCGCCACGGCCTGGCTGCGCTATTCCAAGTTCATCGCGCCGCTGTCGGTATGGTGCAACTGGTTCGCCTGGTCGCCGGTGCTGTCGCTCGGCTGCTCGATCGCCGCCGCCTATATCCTCAACGCACTGGCGCCGGTGCCGCTGTTCACCGAGACCTCGGCGGAAGTCGTCGCCTATATCGCGGCCCATGCCGGAACGGCACCCGCCGACGCCATCACCGCGGTGACCGCGGCCGCGACACCGGCTATCCGCAACTGGACACTGTACAGCCACACGCTGGGTCCGGTCTCCTTCACCTTCAATGCGACCTTCTTCATCGGCGCTGTGCTGATGCTGATCATCTTCTCGATCCAGCATCGCGGCATCCTCGGCACGGCCAACGTGCAGAAATATATCGGCCTGCTGGTCATCATTCCGATGCTGATCGTCGGCGTCGTGCCGATCGTCACCGGGCAGATCAACTGGGCCAACTTCTCGCCGCTGGTGCCGCTGGCCGCCGCCTACGCGCCCGAGCCCGGCGCGTGGAATATCGCCGGCTGGACGCTGGTGCTGGGCGGCATGTTCATCGCCGCCTGGTCGACCTACGGCTTCGAGACCGCCGTCTGCTACACCTCCGAGTTCAAGAACCCGGGCACCGACACGTTCAAGGCGATCTTCTATTCCGGCCTGCTCTGCATGCTCTTGTTCATCCTCGTGCCCTTCACCTTCCAGGGCGTACTCGGCCTGAACGGCATGCTGGCAACGCCGATCGTCGACGGCTCCGGCGTGGCCGACGCGCTGGCCGGCATGGTCGGTGGGGGCGCGCTGATCCACAGCCTGCTGGTGATGCTGATGATCCTGGCGCTGGTGCTGTGCATCATGACGGCGATGGCTGGCTCCTCGCGCACGCTCTACCAGGGCTCGGTCGATGGCTGGCTGCCGCGCTACCTCAGCCACGTCAACGAACACGGCGCGCCGACGCGAGCCATGTGGACCGATCTCGTCTTCAACCTGATCGTGCTGGCGATTGCCTCCGCCGACGCGACGAGCTTCTTCTTCATCCTCGCCGTGTCGAATTGCGGCTACATCATCTTCAACTTCCTCAACCTCAATGCCGGCTGGATCCACCGCATCGATAACGGCCATATCGCGCGCCCCTGGAAGGCGCCGAGCTGGCTGCTGGGGATCGGAGCCATCTTCGCCTACGTCAACGCGATCTTCATGGGCGCCGGCGCCAAGGTGTGGAACCCGATGGCATTGTGGGCCGGCCTGATTACCGCGGCCTTGATCATCCCGGTGTTCTGCTTCCGCCACTACATCCAGGACGGAGGCAAGTTTCCCGACCACATGCTGGCCGATCTCGGCATGACGGGCGCCGACCTCTCGGTGAAGAAGGCAGGCATGCTGCCCTATCTGACGCTGGTCGCAGGCGTGGCGGTGATGCTTCTCGCCAACTGGTACTTTGTTATCTGACATCGCCAACCGATAAAAACGGGCACGCTTCGGCGCGCCCGTTTTTCCTTGCGCCGAGACATCAGCCGGCCTTGCGAATGGCCGCTTCCGAGCCTCCGAAAAACTGGTTTGGCGGCCGCATCAGGCCGAGATTCTCGCGCAGCGTCGAACCCTCATACTGGCGCCTGAAAATGCCGCGCCGCTGCAACTCGGGCACCACCTTCTTGGCGAAATCGTCGAGCCCGGCGGGCAGATAGGGGAACATGATGTTGAAGCCGTCCGACCCCTCGGCGACCAGCCATTCCTCCATCTCATCGGCAATGGTTTGCGGCGTGCCGACGAAAGCGAGGCCGGAATAGCCACCCAGTCTTTGGGCTAGCTGGCGCACGGTCAGGTTTTCCGTGCGTGCCAGTTCAATGACACGCTCGCGACCGCTTCTGCTCGCGTTGGTCTCGGGAATTTCGGGCAAGGCCGCATCGGGATCGAAGCCGGATGCATCATGCCCGAGAGCGATCGACAGCGAGGCGATGCCGCTCTCGTAGTAGACCAGACTGTCAAGTTTGGCGCGCTTGTCCCGCGCTTCCTCGACGCTGTCGCCAACGACGACGAAGGCGCCGGGCAGGATCTTGATGTCGTCGCGCGAGCGGCCGAGTTTTTCCGCCCGGCTTTTGACATCGGCAAAGAAGCGCTGCCCCGAGGGGAGATCACCATGCGCGGCGAAGATCACCTCGGCCGTCTCGGCGGCCAGCTGCCGCCCCGCTTCCGACGCGCCGGCCTGCACGATGACCGGCCAGCCTTGCACCGGGCGGGCTATGTTGAGCGGACCCCGCACCGAAAGATGTTCGCCCTTGTGATCCAGCACATGCAGCCGCGCCGGATCGAAATAGAGCCCGCTTTCGGCGTCGCGGATGAAAGCGTCGTCGGCAAAACTGTCCCACAGGCCGGTCACGACATCGTAGAATTCCCGCGCCCGATGATAGCGCTCGTCATGCTCGACATGGTCGTCCAGCCCGAAATTCAGCGCCGCATCGGGGTTGGACGTGGTGACGATGTTCCAGCCGGCGCGCCCACCGCTGATGTGGTCCAGCGACGCGAAGCGGCGGGCGATGTGATAGGGCGCGTCGAAGGTCGTCGACGCGGTGGCGATGAGACCGATGTGATCTGTGACGGCGGCCAGTGCCGACAGCAGCGTGAACGGTTCGAACGAGGTCACCGTGTGGCTGCGCCGCAGCGCTTCTATCGGCATGTTGAGCACGGCCAGATGGTCGGCCATGAAGAAGGCGTCGAACTTCGCCGCCTCCAGCGTCTGCGCGAAGCGCTTCAGATGCGCGAAGTTGAAATTGGCGTCGGGATAGGCGCCCGGATAGCGCCAGGCGCCGGTGTGCAGACTGACAGGGCGCATGAAGGCGCCGAGCCGCAATTGCCGTTTTTCCGTCATGGGAAGACATCCTGATGATGAGGAGCGTTGCCGCTCCGGTGTCGCTCAGGATGGGACCGCTTCAAGGCCCTGGGAAGGAATTCTGTTTTGCGAAACTCTCGCCGGAGAGCATTTTTGATCGGCCCGGCGGACCCATTCGCCACGTCGGGGTCACCCGCCATCGACCGCTGGCGAGACGGATGACCCGGAGCCGCTCTATTCGGCCGCCAGCGCGAGTTGCGGCCTCTCCGGCTGTTCCGTCACGGCTGCTTCGGCGGCGTCGACGTCACGCTTCTTGGGCTCGCGGCCGAAGAACAGGGCGTAGCCCGCGGGCAGCACCAGGATGGTCAGCACGGTGGCAACAAGGATGCCGCCCATCATGGCGTAGGCGAGCGGGCCCCAGAACACGCCACGCGAGATCGGGATCAGCGCCAGCACCGCCGTCATCGCCGTCAGCACGATCGGCCGGAAGCGGCGCACGGCCGAGCCGATGATCGCCTCCGAGCGTTCCATGCCTCTCGCGATGTCCTGGTCGATCTGGTCGACCAGGATGATCGAGTTGCGCATGATGATGCCGAGCAGCGCGATGACGCCCAGGATGGCGACGAAGCCAAACGGCGCGCCACTGATCAGCAATGCCGCGGCAGCGCCGATGATGCCGAGCGGACCGGTGGCCAGCACCAGCATCGCCTTGCCGAAGTTCTGCAGCTGGATCATCAACAGCACGACGATAACGGCCAGCATGATCGGCGCCTTGGCGGCGATGGAAGCCTGGCTTTCCGCCGAATCCTCCGCACCGCCCTGGATTTCGATCTTGTAGCCGGGCGCCAGACCCGCACGCAGATCCTTCATGTCATTGTACATCTTGGTGACGACGTCGTTGGACTGCACGCCGTCGGGCAACGTGGCGCGCACGCTGATGGTCGGCAGGCGGTCGCGGCGCCATTCGATGCCTTGCTCAAGCACCGGCACCACCTTGGCCACCTGCGACAGCGGCACGAAGCCGCCGAAGTCGGTCGGAATGTAGACCGAATCGACCGAGGACAGCAGGCTGCGGCTGGCGTCCGGCTCGCGGGCGACGATGGACACCGTCTCCTCGCCGTCACGGAAATCGTCGAGCGGCGCGCCGGACATCGATGCCTGCAGCATCTGGCGGATGCGCTGCGAGGTGACGCCGAGCGCACGGGCGCGATCCTGGTCGATGACCAGCTTCATGGCCGGCACAGGCTCGAGCCAATCGTCATGAACAGCGCCGAGCAGCGGGTTCTCCTGGAATTTCGCCTTCACCTGGTCGGCGATGCGGCGCACCTCCTGCCGATCCGGACCCATGACGCGCATCTGCACCGGCCAACCGGTCGGCGGCCCGAGGAACAGGCGGTCGACCTTGGCGCGGACCGAGGGGAAGTCCTGGGCCAGGACCGTGCGGAGCTTGACGATCAGCCGCTCGCGCGCCGGTTCGTCATTGGCCATCACCAGCATCTGGGCGAAGTTCGGATTGCTGAGCTGCTGGTCGAGCGGCAGGAAGAAGCGCGGGGCGCCCTCGCCGATATAGGTGGCGATGAAGCGCTTGTCCTTGTCGTCCATCATCTTGGCCTCGAGCGCCTTGGCCTGCGTCTCGACCTCCTTGATGCTGGTGCCTTCCGGCAACCACAGGTCGACGAGGATTTCCGGCCGCGACGATTGCGGGAAGAAATTTTGCGGAATGAACTGGAATGCCCACAGGCTGGTGCCGAAAGTCACCAGCGTCATGACAAGCACGATGATGCGATGGCGCACCGCCCAGCCGACGGTCGAGCGAAGCCGGCGGTAGAAGCGCGTGTCGAAGGCATCGTGATGGCTGCCGGCATGCTGGCGCTGCTTGAGGATCATATAGCCGAGCCACGGCGTGAAATAGACCGCGACGAACCACGACACGACCAATGCGATGCCGACGACATAGAACAAGGTGCGCACATATTCGCCGGCAGTGGAGGCAGCGAAACCGACCGGGATGAAGCCGGCGGTGGTGATCAGCGTGCCGGTCAGCATCGGGAATGCGGTCGATGAATAGGCGAAGCTCGCCGCCTCGATCTTGACCAGCCCCTCCTCCAGCTTTCGCTCCATCATCTCGACGACGATCATGGCGTCGTCGACCAGCAGGCCGAGTGCAATGATCAGGGCGCCGAGGGAGATGCGCTGCAGGTCGATGCCAAGCTCGTACATGATGGCGAAGGTCGCGGCCAGAACCAGCGGAATGGCAATCGCGATGACCAGCCCCGAGCGCCAGCCGATCGACAGGAACGAGACGACAAGCACGATCAGCAGCGCTTCGCCAAGCGCATGCATGAACTCGCTGACCGCATCCGTGACGACGCCCGGCTGGTCGGAAATCTGGTCGACCGAGACGCCATAGGGCAGCGCCTCCTCGAAGCGCTTGTAGGTTGCCTCGACGTCCTTGCCGACATCGGTGACCTTGAAGCCCTTGGCCATGACGACGCCAAGCTGCACGCTGTCGTGACCGTTGAAGCGATACTTGCGCTGGTACGGATCCTGCAGGCCCGAGGTGACGCTGGCGATGTCGCCGAGCCGGGTGACCTGGCCACCGGCCCGCAGGCGCAATTCGCGGATGTCGGCGGCCTTGGTGACGTCGCCTTCGACCGAGATTCGCACCGAATTGACGCCGGTGTCGACGGAACCGGCCGGATCGACATTGTTCTGGCCCTTGATCGCGTTCTGCAGGTCGGTCAGCGTCAGGCCGCGTTCGGCCAGCGCCTTGGACGAGACGTCGATGTAGAGCTTTTCGGGCTGATCGCCGATGATGACGGCCTTCTCGACGCCGGGCGTCGTCAAAAGCATGTCACGGGCCTGGATGGCGAATTTCTTCAGCTCGGGATAGGAGAACCCGTCGCCGCTGATCGAATGCAGCGTGATGAAGGTGTCACCGAACTCGTCGTTGAAATACGGGCCAAGCAGTCCCTGCGGAAGGTCACCCGATATGTCGCCGACCTTCTTGCGCACCTGATAAAAGGCGTCCGTCACCTCGGCGGTATTGGTGTCGCCCTTGATCTGCACCGTGATGATGGCGCTGCCGGCGCGGGTGAAGGAGCGGACGAAATCGAGATGCGGCGTTTCCTGCAGCTTACGCTCGATCTTGTTGACGACCTGGTCTTCCATCTCCTGGATCGAGGAGCCCGGCCAGATCGCCTGGACGACCATGACGCGGAAAGTGAAGTCGGGATCTTCCTTCTGTCCCATGCGCATCAGGCCGAGCCCGCCGGCGATGATGATCAGGCCGAACAGGAACCGCGCGATCGAGGGATGGCCGATGGCCCAGCGCGAAAGGTTGAAGGGCCGCTTTTCTTCAGTGGAGGTCGTCATCGGTGCTGGTCCACTTTGCTTGGTTGGCGCCTGGTGCCGCGAAAGCGCGGCACACGGAACGAAATCATCTGCGTTCGATAATGGCTTCCGGGCGGCGAGGCTTTCCGAGCGGAGAGACACTCATCGCGGTGGGACGCGAAGGTCGATGCGGGGGTACATCGGCCTAGACGTCTCGACCTTCGGGCGCACGCCGCCCGGAAACCTGTGGCCGCGGAACGCGCGGCCGATCTGTCTGTCGTCAGCGCAGCCGGCTGGCGTCATCACCGTCGGCGGAGGCGGACTGCTGCGCCACCCCGCCGGCAAGTTTCACCTTCAGGTTCTCGGTCATGAACTGCGTGCCGGCGGCAACGACGACGTCGCCAGACTTCAGTCCCTCCGCCACGCGCACGCCATCGGCGGCGAACTCGGCGACCTTGATCGAGCGGGCATGCACGGTGTCGGCGCCACGATCGACGGTCCAGACGATCGACTGGCTGTCCTTCTGCGCCAGCGCGCTCAGCGGGATAGAGACGAGCTGCTTTTCGTTGGCCGCTGACGCCTCGATGTTGGCGGTCATGCCGAGAAGCACGCGCGGGTCGTTGGGCAGGCTGACGCGGACGGCAAAGGTACGCGACTGCGGGTCGGCGCTGCCGGCGACTTCGCGGACCTTGCCCTCGAGCGCCAGCGTATTGTCGGACCAGAAACCGGCCTTGACTGGTTTGCCCGGCTTGAATTCGGCGATTTCCATTTCCGGCACCGCAATCAGCACTTCCTTCTCGCCGTCGACGGCGACGGTGACGACGGGCGTGCCGGAACCAACCACCTGGCCGACATCGGCGTTGACCGATGTGACGATGCCCTCCCTGTCGGCCTTGAGGTCGGTATAGCCGACCTGGTTCTTGGCCTGGTCAAGTGTCGAGCGGGCGGAGTCACGCGTGGCGACCGCCTGGTCATAGGTCAGTGTCGCCTGTTCGAGCTGCGACTTCGGCGCGAAGTTCTTGGTAAAAAGCTGTTGGGCACGCTTGCGGGCGAGGTCGACGGTCTCGACCTGCCGCTCGGCGGCATCGAGCGCGGCCTGCGCGCTCTTGACCGAAAGGTCGTAATCGGAAGGGTCGATGCGGGCGAGCACATCGCCCGGCGCCACATGCTGACCGATGTCGACGAGACGCTCGGTGATCTTGCCGTTGATCCGGAAAGCCAGGGCGCTCTCGGTGCGGGCCCGCACCGAGCCGGAATAGGAGAGCATGCGGGTGTCATGCGCCTGCGCGATCTCGACGACCTTGACCGGGCGGATGATATCCTTGACTTCGGCTTTCTCCTGCGAGCAGCCGGCGAGCCCGAGAGTGGCGGCGATCAGGCCGGCAACTGGCAGCTTGCGAAAGGTGGAACTGGACAACGACATCTTGGAACTCCGACTGGAGATGAGTGGCCGACACCGGCGCCCGGCGGGCGGCGGCTATTTTTTCAAGGCTTTGATCGCGTAATCGATAAGGTCGTCGGGCATCGCCCGGTTGGTCTTGGCAAGGCACTGCGCCACCATCTGCGGATGGCACAGGATGACCGTGGCGGCGCCGAAGCAGCGCGACGCGATTACCGGATCCTGCTTAGCGAACTCGCCGGCTTCGATGCCCTCGCGGATCACCTCCGCGAACAGGTCGTGGATGCTGTCGACATGCTTGTCGATGACACCCCAGTCGCGCTCGAGGGCGACGATGACCATCTCGTGCACCTTCTGGTCGTCGAGCATGACTTCCATCGTCATCTTGTACTGTGCGTGCACATAACGCCGCAGCCGTTCCTCGGCGCTGATCGGCAAATGGCATATCTCGTAAGCCATCTTGTAGCTGGCGCCGAGCATGCGGCCGCAGACGGCCTGGTGGATTTCAACCTTGGAGGCGAAGAAACGATAGATGTTGGCCGGCGACATGCCGAGTTCGCGAGCAATGTCGGCGACGTTGGTCTTGCCGTAGCCATAGTGCCGGAACAGGCGTTCGGCGCAGTCGAGAATGCGCGTCACATTTTCCTGTCTGGCGGCATCGGCCGTGATGTTGGCAGCTTCGGACATGGCTCTCTGTCGATTTACGAGTGATGAATTTCAATTTTCGTCACTCGTAAATTGAAAAGAAGGAGGTGTCAACACGAAATCGACGTACACGTACAAAATAGTGACAGATGGTGACATCCAACAGACGCGACGAGGCGGCCAAAGGATGCGGGCACCCGAAATAATTTTTGGAGGAGGCCGGCCTGGACGTCAGGCGATCTTAGTCATTTCCCGCAGTCGGAATTTCTGGATCTTGCCGGTCGAGGTCTTGGGGATTTCCGCGAAGATCACCGCCTTCGGCACCTTGAAGCGGGCAAGCAGCCCGCGGCAATGCTCGATGATCTCGGCCTCTGTCGCCGACTTGCCCGGTTTCAGTTCGACATAGGCGATGGGCACCTCGCCCCATTTGTCGTCTGCCTTGGCCACCACGCCGCACGAGGCAACGGATGGATGCTTGTAGAGCGCATCCTCGACCTCGATCGAGGAAATGTTCTCGCCGCCCGAGATGATGATGTCCTTGGAGCGGTCTTTGAGCTGGATATAGCCGTCAGGGTACATGACGCCGAGATCGCCGGAGTGAAACCAGCCGCCGGCGAAGGCTTCGTCGCTCGCCTTGCGGTTCTTCAAATAGCCCTTCATGACGATGTTGCCGCGGAACATGACCTCGCCAATGGTTTCGCCGTCGGCGGGCGTCATCCGCATCGTCTCGGGATCCATGACGGTCAGGCCCTCAAGTGCTGCATAGCGCACGCCCTGCCGTGCCTTCTTGGCGCTGCGCTCGCCCTTTGCCAGACCGTCCCATTCGCCGTGCCATTCATTGACGACCGCCGGGCCGTAGGTCTCGGTCAGGCCGTAGAGATGGGTGACGGCAAAGCCGGCATCGGCCATGCCCGACAGCACGGCTTCGGGTGGCGGCGCGGCCGCGGTGTTGAAGGTGACGGTCTGCGCGAAGGTGCGCTTGTCCTCGTCGCTGGCATTGATCAGTACCGACATGACCACCGGCGCGCCGCAGAGATGCGTGACGCCATGATCGGCGATGGCGTCGTAGATCGGCTTCGGCCGCACCCAGCGCAGGCAGACATGGGTGGCGGCCTGCACGGCCAGCGTCCAGGGAAAGCACCAGCCATTGCAGTGGAACATCGGCAGCGTCCAGAGATAGACGGCGTGCTTGGCCATGCCGGCATGGATGGTGTTGGTGTAGGCCATCAGGGCGGCACCGCGATGGTGATAGACGACACCTTTGGGGTTGCCTGTCGTTCCGGACGTGTAATTGAGCGAGATGGCATCCCATTCGTCGTCGGGCATCGACCAGGCGAAATCCCCATCACCGCCAGTGACAAGATCCTCATAGTCGAGCGCGCCGATGCGTTCGCCCTTCGCATAGGGTGCGTCGGCGGCGTAGTCGGGATCGTCGTAGTCGATGACCAGCGGCCTGACCTTGGCCAGTTCCAGGGCCTGCCTGACGACGCCAGAGAATTCGCGGTCGACGATGAGCACCTTTGTCTCGGCATGGTCGAGCTGGAAGGCGATCACAGCGGCATCGAGGCGCGTGTTCAGCGAATGCAGCACCGCCTTGGTCATCGGCACGCCGAAATGCGCCTCCAGCATCGGCGGCGTATTCGACAGCATGACAGTGACGGTATCGCCCTTGCCGATGCCGCGCTTTTGCAGCGCCGAGGCGAGCTTCAGCGAGCGGCGCCAGAAATCGCGATAGCTGATGCGCTGGCGGCCATGGATGATGGCGATGTGGTCGGGATAGGTTTTCGCCGCGCGCTCCAGATAGGTGAGCGGCGTCAGCGGCTGATGGTTGGCCGCATTCTTGTCGAGATCCTGTTCGTAAGGATTGCCCATCCCGTCCTCCCCAGTCCTTTCGAGCTTTCTAACCTTAGGGACCTCGTCAGGCCATCCCCCTGAATGGCTGAAAATACTATGGTATGCAGACTTTGTAGAACGGCGATCCCGGATAAACCTTGCTGAGAGGCGATCGCCCTCACACACTCCAATTTGACTTTTGTCGAGAGCCGTGACTAATGTCAGCCGAGGAGACGGCATGGCAATCCGACCGGCAGAACAGCTCATTCACAAGGCCGCCTGGCTCTACTATGCGCACGGCCTGCGGCAGGACCAGGTTGCGAGCCAGCTTAACATTTCCCGTGCGTCGGTGGCCATGTACCTGCGCAAGGCGCGCGAGACCGGTATCGTCAACATCTCGACGTCGACGCAGTTGTTCACCGACGACGTGATGGCGCGCAAGCTCGAGGATGCGCTGGGTCTCGACGCCGTCTGGATCGCGCCGGAGAACGGCCATATCCCGGACCCCTCGACCGACATCGCCGTGCTGGCGGCGAGCGTCTTTCTCGAACTGGTCAAAAAGGGCGACCGCATCGGTGTCGCCTGGGGCCGCACCGTCTACACGATCGCCGACATCATGTCCTATGCCGACCTGCAGGACGTCACCGTGGTGCAGCTCTGCGGCAATCTCGGCGCCCCCTATTCCTACCGGCCCGACCAGTGCACGATGGAAATCGCGCGGCGGCTCAACGCCAAGGGCCTCAATTTCTACGCGCCGCTGGTGCTGTCGACGGAAGAGCTGGCGCGCGCGCTGCGGGCCGAACCGGTGATCCGTGAGCAGCTCTCGGGAATCAGGGATTGCGACCTGGCGCTCTACTCGGTCGGCGCGGTCGATGCCGACAGCCATCTGGTCAAATGCGGTGCCCTGACATCGGGCGAGATGGCGGAACTGCGCGGCCAAGGGGCAGCCGGGGTCATTGCCGGGCAGATCATCGACGCCGGTGGCAAGGTGCTCGACTGCAGCTATAACCGCCGGGTGATCTCGGCCGAACTTGCCTCGCTGCGCGCCATCGCCAGACGGCTGATGGTGGTGCAGGAGGACAGCAAGTTCGAACCGCTGCTCGCGGCGATCGCTGGGGGACTTTGCACGCATCTGGTGGTCGGCGCCCATATGGCGCAGCGGCTGCTCGATCATGCCGGAGCGGCGCTACAAAAAGCATCCTGAGAAAACAACCTTTCGCCGGCGCATTGTCATCAAGGCGTCGCGGCATTCCTGTTTCACCACCAAAGCAACTGGACGAACCGAACATGAAGAATTTGTGGAACGACGACACGGCCGAGAAACTCGTTGCCGACTATGCCAAGAAGGGTGTCGGCCGCGACCTCGCCTTGCGTGTCTATACGACGCGGCTTTTGGGCGGCGTGCCGCAGTTGGTCCTGCATGGCGGCGGCAACACCTCCTGCAAGATCAAGGCGACCGACCTGGTCGGCGATGAATGGGATGTGCTGTGCGTCAAGGGCAGCGGCTGGGACATGGCCATCATCGAGCCGCAAGGCCTGCCGGCGGTCAAGATGGGCGCCCTGCTCAAGGCCCGCGCACTGGAAAAGCTCTCCGACGAGGACATGGTCGCGCTGCAGCGGGCGAACCTGATCGACCCCGCCTCGCCCAACCCATCGGTCGAGACGCTGCTGCATGCCTTCCTGCCGCACAAATTCGTCGACCACACCCATTCGACCGCCATCCTTGCCATCGTCGACCAGGAAGACTCGAAGCCGTTGGTGAAGACGGTGTTCGGGAGCAAGATGGGTTATGTGCCCTACATCATGCCCGGCTTCGATCTCGCCAAGGCGGCGGCCGACGTCTTCGACACCGACCCCACCGTCGAAGGCCTGATCCTCGACAAGCATGGCATCTTCACCTTCGGCGACGATGCCAAGCAGGCCTACGACCGGATGATCCACTATGTGAACATCGCCGAGGATTATGTGGCCAAGCACGCCAAGGCGAAGGCGGCAAAGGCCGCGCTGCCGGCAAGGCTTGCGACGCCGGCTTCCATCGCACCGATGCTGCGTGGTGCTGTAGCGTTTGCGCGCGGCGAAGCCCGCTTCGACCGCATGATCTCCGATTTCCGCACCTCAGACGCCATTGTCGATTTCATCAATTCGGCGGAGATCGCCGACTATGCGGGACGCGGCGTGTCGACGCCGGATCTGTCGATCCGCATCAAGACCGGTCCGATGGCGGTGCCGGCGCCCGATGCCGACAAGGCCGGCGACTACAAGGCCGTCATCAAGAGCCATGTCGACGCCTTCGCCAAGGATTACCGCGCCTATTTCGAGACCAATGACGCGCTCGACGACGTCAAGCGCACCATGCTCGACCCGATGCCGCGGCTGACGCTGGTGCCGGGGCTCGGCATGTTCGGCCACGGCCGCACGCTGAAGGATGCCAGGATCGCCTCCGATGTCGGCGAGATGTGGATCGAGGCGGTGCGTGGCGCCGAAGCTGTCGGCCGTTTCCATCCGCTGTCCAAGGCCGACCTGTTCCCGCTCGAATACTGGTCGCTCGAACAGGCCAAGCTAGCCTCCAACAAGCCGAAGCCACTGACCGGCCAGGTGGTGCTGATCACCGGGGGTGCCGGCGCGATCGGCGCGGCGACGGCAAAACTGTTCGCCGATAATGGCGCCCATGCAGTCGTTGTCGATCTCGATGGCGACAAGGCCACCGATGCGGCGAAGAAGGCCGGCAACAATTCGATCGGTGTGGCCGCCGATATCACCGACCCAAGCCAAGTGCGTGCCGCCTTTGACAAGGCGGTCGCTGTCTTCGGTGGCGTCGACATTCTCGTCTCCAATGCGGGTGCGGCGTGGGAAGGCCGGATCGGCGAGCTTGACGACGCGCTGTTGCGCAAAAGCTTCGAGCTGAACTTCTTCGCTCACCAGTCGGTGGCGCAGAACGCCGTGCGTATCATGCTCGAACAGGGCACTGGCGGTGTGCTTCTGTTCAATACTTCCAAGCAGGCGGTCAACCCGGGCCCGAAATTCGGCGCCTATGGCGTGCCGAAGGCAGCGACGCTGTTCCTGTCCAGGCAGTACGCGCTCGACTATGGCGCCCACGGCATCCGCTCGAACGCCGTCAACGCCGACCGCATCCGCTCGGGGCTTTTGACCGATGCCATGATCGCCAGCCGCTCGGGCGCGCGCGGCCTGTCGGAGAAGGAATACATGTCCGGCAATTTGCTCGGCCAGGAAGTGACGGCGCAGGACGTGGCGCAAGCCTTCCTGCACCACGCGCTGGCCGAACGCACCACCGCCGACGTGACGACTGTCGATGGCGGCAACATCGCGGCGGCCATGAGGTAGGGCAATCACGTACAGCGCACGACAGTCGCTTGCATGAACACCATTTTGTAGCTACATTGTGGCTCAGATATCAAGGAGTCACAATATGGCAACGGATACGGTGGTGCGCGCTCGGATCGATACGGCGACAAAGGATCAAGCTACGGAAGCCTTGGCGGCCATGGGATTATCGGTTTCCGACGCCATTCGTCTACTGCTGGTCCGCGTCGCTGCCGACAAGGAATTTCCCTTTCCGGTGAAGGTGCCGAACGCGACCACTCGGAAGGCAATGGCCGAATTGGAAAAAGGCAAGGGCGAGCGTTTCGCCTCGGCCAATGAGTTGTTCAAGGATTTGGGCATCTGACATGCTGACGCCCGTTCGCTCCGGGCAATTCCGCAGGGATGTGAAGCGTATGGAGAAACGCGGCAAAGACCTTGCTAAGTTGCGCGAGCTGCTGGCCCTACTGGTCGCCGGGCAGGAACTGCCGGCGATTTACAAGGATCACCCTCTGAAAGGTGATTGGAAGGGCTATCGTGACGCGCACGTGGAACCGGATTGGCTCTTGATCTACCGCATTGCCGACGATGAACTGCGGCTTGCCCGCACCGGCTCCCACTCCGATTTATTCAACGAGTGAAACCAACAAAAAGCCGCCTGCAACAGGCGCTGCAAGCGGCTTTCGGTTCTAATTGTGAGCGAATCCAGGTATCGGATTTGGCCTACTTCGCGTTCGGGTTCGGCATCCAGGCGGGCATGGCGACATCGGCATGGGCGAACTGCGGCAGCTTGGCCGACAGGTCTTCCATATTCTTGATGTCCTTGTCGATCAGCTCCTTCTGCGTGATCAGCGTCGGCGGCACGATGACGTTGTGGCCGGGATCCTCACCGGCCAGCAATTGCGCCAGCGCGCGCACCGAGACCTGGCCGACTACGGCCGGGTTGGTGGCCGCGGTTGCGGCCCAGGCGCTGTCGGACTCGCGCATGGCAGCAATGTCGGAGGTCGAGATATCGGCCGAATAGATCTTGATGCCCTTGTTCAGGCCGGCTTCGTCGACAGCGATTTTCACGCCCTTGGCGAATTCGTCGTAGGGGGCGAACATCACCTTGATGTCGGGGTGAGCCGACAGCACCGAGCGCGCCTGGTTGGCGACCGAGTTGGCGATCGGATTGTCCAGCGTGCCGAACATCGCGACTTCCTTGATGCCGGCATATTTCTTCTTCACGTCGACCCAGGTCTCGTTGCGGCGGTCGAGCGGCGCGATGCCGGCGACATAGACGTAACCGGCATTCCAGCTCTCGCCATTGTCCTTGACCGCCTGTTCAAGTGCCAGGCGCGCCAGATCCTTGTCGGACTGTTCGATCTGCGGGATCTTGGGATTTTCGACATTGACGTCGAAGGCCACCACCTTGATGCCGGCGTCGACCGCGCGCTGCGCGGCGTCCTTCATCGATTCCGTCAGCCCGTGCTGGATGATGATGCCCTGCACGCCGAGCGCGATGGCCTGGTCGACCATATCCGATTGAAGAGCCGCGTCCTGGCGGCTGTCGAGGACGCGCAGGTCGATGCCGAGCGCTTTCGACTGTGCCTCGACGCCCGAGAGATAAGCCTGGAAGAAGTCGCCGGTCGAGAGGTAGCGCACCAGCGCGATCTTGACGCCGGGCTTGTCGAACGGCGCCGGCTTGTCCGCGGCCAGCGCCGGGACTTGCATCAGCATTGTTGCGCCGGCGAGCCCGAGCGCCACTTTTCCCAGAAGTCTTCTTGTGATGTTCACCTTGTTTTCCTCCACTCTTGTTGAACCCAAAATCCTGTCCGGTCTAAATTACCCCCTGCCCCTGCCCGACAGGGCAAAGGTGAAGACAAGGGCGACGACCAGAACCACGCCCTTGACGAAATCCTGCGTGTAGTAAGGCGCGTTCATCATCGTCAGGCCTTGCAGCAAGATGCCGACGAACAGCGCGCCGACAGCGGTGCCGAAGGCGTTCGGCTTGGCGGCGCCCAGCACCGCATAGCCGATCAGCGCCGCGGCAACCGCATCGAGCAGCAGATTATTACCCGAGGCGATGTCGCCGCGTCCAAGCCGGGCGGCGAGCAAAATACCGCCGATCGAGGCAAAAACTCCTGAAATAACGTAGGCCCAGATCTTGTATGCCTTGACAGGCGCGCCGGCGAGTTCGGCGGCGCGCTCGTTGGAGCCGACCGCATACATCATGCGGCCGAAACGGGTGTATTCGAGGAAGAACCAGATCAGCAGGGCGAGCACCAGCAGCACCACGACCGACACCGGAATGAGGTTCGGAATGAAGAAGTCGAAGCGGTGGCGGCCGAGCGCCAGGAAGGCGTCGGAGAATTTGCCGTTGGCGACGGAGCCATCGGGCATGGTCATGCCGGTGGCGATCGAGCGGCCCTCCGTCGGGATGCGCTGCAGGCCGACGAGAAGGAACATCATACCGAGCGTCGCCAACAGATCGGGCACGCGCATATAGACGATCAGCCAGCCATTGATCAGGCCGACAATGGCGCCGATGAGCAGGCAGACGACGACCGCGACGACCACGTTCTGCTCCAGCACCACCATGACATAGGCGGCGGCCATCATGGCCGACGTGGCGACCGAACCGATCGAGAGATCAAAGCCGCCAACGACCAGCGTGGCCGTGACGCCCAGCGCCAGCACGCCGGTGATGGCGACCGACTGGAAGATGAAGACGGCACTTTGCGGCGAGACGAACCCGTCGGCCGCGATCGCGAAATAGGCGACCAGCCCGAACAGAAGGACGATGAATCCGTAACGGATGGCGTAGTCGCGAAGCGTCATTCAGCGCTTCCCCGCGCGGTTGCCATCTTCACCCAACTCCAACTCATGATCTCTCCATTCCAATTTCCATTCGCCGCCACATTCAAGCCGCGCTGTGAAGCGGTCCGCCGGCGACCTCGGCCAGCAGGCGATCGAGATCGACATCGGCATTGCGGTGTTCGCCGACGATTGTGTGCTCCGACATCACCAGGATGCGATCGGCCGTCTCCAGCGCCTCGTCGATTTCGGTGACGAACAAAAGCGTCGCGCGGCCATTGGCGCTGGCTCTCAGCTTGGCGGCGATATCGCGCCTGGCCGAAATGTCGACCCCTTGGAATGGCTCGTCGAGAATGAACAGCGCCGCATCCTGCGCCATCCAGCGGGCGACCATCACCTTCTGCTGGTTGCCGCCGGACAGTGCCGACATCTCGTCCTTCTCGGAGCGGCAGACAATGCCCAACTCCTCGATCTGCCGGCGCGCGGTGGCGCGTTCGCGGCGGCGCTTGAGCACGCTGAAGTTCGACATGCGCTTCAGGAACGGCAGGCTGATATTGCGCTCGATGTTGAAGCCGCCGACGATGCCGCTGGTGGCGCGGTCCTTGGCGACGAGGAACACGCCGGCGGCAATCGCGTCGCCGGCCGAGCGCGGCATGTAGGGCTTGCCGTTCATCGTCACGGTACCGGCGAGCGGCTTGCGCACACCGAACAGCGTTTCGGCAAGTGCCGTCTTGCCGACACCGACGAGACCGGTGATGGCAACGACCTCGCCATCGCCAAGCGTCAGCGAGATCGGCCTGGCGCCTTGCGCGATGCGAAGGTTTTCGACGGTCAGGACCGGCTTAGCCGAACTCCTTGCAACGATCTGGTCGAGGCGGATCTTGCGGCCGAGCATGGCGTTGACGGCGCCTTCATAGTCGAGCGGCTTGGTGTCGAAGACGCCCGAGACGATGCCATCGCGCATCGAGACGATGCGATCGGCCAGCCGCCGGATGTCCGACATGCGGTGCGAGATATAGAGGATCGCCACGCCTTGCTCACGCAGCCTGTCGACGAGCGCGAACAGCCGGTCGGCCTCGGCGCTGGAGAGCGACGAGGTTGGCTCGTCGAGGATCAGCACTTTCGGCTGGTGCGCCAGGGCGCGCGCAATCGCCACCATCTGGCGATCGGCCAGCGAAAGATCGTTGACCCGCGCCTTCAAATCGATGGCCAATCCCATGCGGTCGGCAACGGCCTTGGCCTCGCGGCGGACGCGGACCGGATTGAATAGGGTCGGTACGCCCCGGCCGCTCAGCCTGTCGAGCGTCAGGTTGGTGGCGACATCGAGGTCGGCGACAACGCCATCGTTTATGTTCTGGTGCACAGTGACGACGCCGGCGCGGATCGCTTCGGCCGGTGTGTTCGGCGCAAAATCCTGGTCGGCCAGCGTCATGGTGCCGCCGCCATTTTCGTAGACGCCGCTGACGATCTTGACGAGGGTGGATTTACCGGCGCCGTTGGCGCCCATCAGCACGGTCACTTCACCGGCATGCAGGTCCAGCGAGACGCCACCAAGCACCTCGTTGCGGCCAAAGGATTTCCTCAGTCCCTCTACGCGGAACACGGCACTGCCGACCATGCGTTCCTCCCTGACCGTGACGCTATGGTCTACGTCGGCAATTGTCAACACGATTGACAATTGCCAGACAGCTTCCTAGCTTGGCCCAACCGCTAAGGCTCCCCTATGATCGGAGCACATAGGCGGGAGGGAGAAGAATGACCGGGAAATTGCCGTTCGAAGCACTGTCGGTGGAGACGCTTGCGATGCGCCTCGGCACGAACGAGGCGCTGTGCGCGAGGATCGGCAACGACACCAGCGCCTGGAAGGTCCGCGAGGTCGGCGACGGCAATCTCAACCTGGTCTTCATCGTCGAGGGCGCCGCCGGGGCCGCGGTGGTCAAGCAGGCCCTGCCCTATGTCCGCCTCGTCGGCGACAGCTGGCCGCTGCCCTTGAAGCGTTCCTTCTTCGAATACCACGCGCTGACGAGGCAGGAGGCGCGGGCGCCTGGCTCTGTGCCGGCGATCTACTATTTCGATGAAGGCCAGGCGCTGATCATCATGGAGTATCTGGCGCCGCCGCACATCATCCTACGCCGCGCCCTGATCGACGGCCGGCAGTTGCCGAACATCGCCAGGGATATCGGCCTGTTCATGGCCCGCACTTTGTTTCGCGGCTCCGACCTGTCGATGGTGACCAAGGACCGCAAGGCCGACCTGGCGCTGTTCGCCGACAATGTCGAGCTTTGCGACATCACCGAGAACCTGGTGTTCTCCGACCCCTATTTCGACGCCAAACTGAACCGGCATACCTCGCCGCAGCTCGACGCCCTCGTCGCCGAACTGCGCGCCGACCGCGACCTCAAGGTCGAGGCGCAGCGGCTGAAGCACATCTTCGCCGCCAATGCCGAGACGCTGCTGCATGGCGACCTGCATTCCGGTTCGATCATGGTCACCGACCAGGAAACACGGATGATCGATCCGGAGTTCGCCTTCTATGGCCCGATGGCATTCGATGTCGGCATGCTGCTCGCCAATTTCTGGATGTCGTTCTTCTCGCAACGCGGACAGGAGCAGAAGGGCAAGCGCGATGCCATGCGCGCCTATCTGCTCGAGGTCACGACGGAGACCTGGGCCGTGTTCCGCACCGAATTCTCGCATCTGTGGCGCACCGAGCGCACCGGTATGCTCTATCAAAAAAGCCTGTTCGAGGATCAGGGCGACATACTCGCCGCCGAGCAGGCGCTCGACCATGTGCTGCACCAGATCTGGACCGATCTGCTCGGCTTTGCCGGCATCGAGGTGCACCGGCGCATCCTCGGCCTCGCCCACAATGCCGATTTCGAGACCATTGCCGATGAAGATTTGCGCGCCAGTTGTGAGGCGAAGGCACTGAAATTCGGCCGCCACATCGCCGTCAACCGGCGGCAGATCCACAGCATCGACGAGGTCAACAAGCTGGCCGTGCTGATCGAACAGGAGAACGGAATTTGAACGTCGGCGATCGCCACTATCGGACCATCTGGCTGAGCGACGACGGGCGTTCGGTCGAAATCATCGACCAGCGCTGGCTGCCGCATGATTTCCGCATCGAGACAGTCGACACCGTCGCCGGCATCGCCACCGCCATCCGCGACATGTGGGTCCGCGGCGCGCCGCTGATCGGTGTCACCGCTGCTTATGGCGTCGCCATGCAGATGGCTGACGATGCGTCCGACCAGGCGCTCGATGCAGTATGGGAGACCTTGCACGAGACGCGCCCGACGGCGATCAACCTGCGCTGGGCGCTCGACGAGATGCGGCGTTTCCTCAAACCGCTGCCAACAGAACAACGTGCCGCTGCCGCCTATCGGCGCGCCGGTGAAATCGCCGACGAGGATGTTGGGCTGAACCGCGCCATCGGCGAGAACGGACTTGCCATCATCAAGGCGATCGCCGCGCGCAAACAGCCTGGCGAGTCGGTCAACATTCTCACCCACTGCAATGCCGGCTGGCTGGCCACCGTCGATTATGGCACCGCCACCGCGCCGATCTACCTGGCTGTCGAGGCCGCCATTCCGGTCCATGTCTATGTCGACGAGACGCGGCCGCGTAACCAGGGCGCCCAGCTCACCGCGTGGGAGATGGCCGGCCATGGCGTGCCGCACACGCTGATCGTCGACAATGCGGGTGGCCATCTGATGCAGCGCGGCGCAATCGACATGGTCATCGTCGGCACCGACCGCACCACCGCCGACGGCGATGTCTGCAACAAGATCGGCACATATCTCAAGGCGCTGGCCGCCGCCGACAATGACGTGCCGTTCTATGTCGCCCTGCCCTCGCCGACCATCGACTGGACGGTGCATGACGGGCTGGCCGAGATCCCGATCGAGCAGCGCTCGGCCGACGAAGTCTCCCTGGTATGGGGCAAGAACGCCGCCGGCGGCCAACCCGGCCTTCGACGTGACGCCGGCACGACTGGTGACCGGGCTGATCACCGAACGCGGTGTCGCCAAGGCATCGCGCGACGGCCTGAAGGCGATGTTCCCCGAACGCGGATAGCGCAAGCGCGGAACGCAACCTTCCCTGCTCAGGAAGCGCCGTTCCCCGCGATCTCCAGCGCGTTCACGAAATGCAGGGAGCGCTGCAGGGCGCGACGAATGGTTTCGATATCGACCGGTCTGTTTCGCCGTTGGGGATCGCGGCGCTGCGGGCGCTCCAGGCGCAAGGGCAGTTCGATGCTGACCGGCAGCGTCGGGGGAAGCATCGCCCAATACGGCTCGTAATCGATCGAGCCGTCGCCGATGGCGCAGAATGCCCACCCCGAACCGGTGCTGACGATGTCCTTCAAATGGGCATGGCCAACGGCTTCGAGAGCCGCCGCGATATCTTCCGCCGGCTGCGTGACCTCATCGCTGTAGGTGAAGACGTTTCCGGCGTCGTGGTTCAGGCAGACATGCCGCGAGCCGATTTCGCGGACGAAGCTCGCTCCCGATCGGGCGTCGCCAAGCAAATCGCCCTTGCCGTGACCGGGGTTCTCGAGTGCCAGGATGATGCCGGCCTGTTCCAGCCCCGGCAGAACGGCATCGATCGTCCGGCGGATACTCGCCCGGTTCGTCATTGGGCCGGCATTGGTGATCAGGAACGATGCGCCGAGACTGGAGACAAAGGCGACACGCCGCAACAGCGCGTCCACCGCATCAGGTCCCGACAGGTCGAGATGAGCCGAGACGGCATTGATGCCCAGCCCGGCACTGCCAGCCGTCTGGCGAAGCTTCGAGCCCTTGGTGTCGGTAAACATGCCTTCATCGAAATCGACATAGCCGCGAATGAAGGCCGGTTCGATATGGCTGGCACCAGCAGCCGCGATCTCCTCGATGGCCAATTCCATGGGATAGCCATCGAAGAGCGCGGTCGATACCGAGATTATCCGTGGCGTCGGAGGCAGCGCTCAGGCTCCCTTGCCGTAGACGATCAGCTCGGAGGCTTCCTTCACCTTGGCCGGGGACAAGGCCTCGCGCCAGTCGTCGCGGACCACGACACCCTTGGCGAAACGCATCAGGCGCAGCGCCGCATCGGACGGCACCTTTGGAGAGAAGCCGAACCACATGGCGATCTCGACATTGAGGTGGCCAATCAGAAAGTCGAGGGCGGCCTTTCTGGGAATGCCGTATTTGCGTTCGCATTCCTCGACGGCCTCGACCATGGTGTCGACGAAGGGCATGGCGACCATTTCGGAGAGGCCTGGTTCGAGGATTGCCAGCTGTTCGACCGTGACACGGTGGCTGTCGATGATTGGCGACCACATCGCCTTGCACACCTCTTCGCCAAGCGCATAGTGCTCTTCGGGACCCTGCATCAGGGCGCAGACGATCGACTGCCTGGCAATGCCGCCGTGATAATCGCGGCGGGCGGCCCATTCCGTCTCATCGTTGAACAAAGGAGGATGGCAGGGATGGCCGACAAAATAGGTCAGATCGGGCCGATCCTTAGGCAGGTCGCCGGCGTAAGGCGCGGCGGCGTCGAGAATGAGAAGCATCGCGCCGCTGGCGAGCATCGGCGATATCTGCCGTGCGACCTGGCCGATGATATTGTCCGGCAGGGCCATGACCACGACCTTGGCGCCGGGAACGCCCTCTTCCATCGAGACGGCGCTGATGCCGGCCTCCGATAGCCGCTTGCGGCCGGCCTCGCCGACTTCCACGGCACGGACATCGTAGCCCGCTTCGATCAGCTTGCGCGTGACACGGAAGCCCATCTTGCCTCCAGCTCCAAGCAACGCCACGGATATCGTCATTCGCTTCTCTCCCAATTGCCTTGACGGTGCGCCCGCGGCGCGCCGATTCAGCCGAACCCTTGCGGCGCGGCCTGATCTCCGGATGTGCGGCACCTGCCGCAGCCATCTTGCAGGCTGTGGAGATACGGCCGGTCCATGCCGCGCCCGCGCTGGACGGACATCCATGGAGGCGATCGTTAGCACTAAAAAGATATCATGTCATCACATGAGTTTGGCGCTCAAAAAATTTTGCCCCAGTCCGGAGACTCAGCCAGTCTCGCCGCCGGTCAGTTTCGAATACAGCTCATTGGCGCGGCCGATATGCTCGGCCATGGCGACGCTCGCGCCTTCCGGATCCCCGCTGGCGACCGCCTTGTAAATGCGTTCGTGCTCCTCGACGGTCAGGCGTTCGGCACCTTTAACCGCCACCAGGTCGCGCTTGAACCGGGATAGCCATTCGAGCATTCCCTTCGCCACCGCGGCGATCATGGAATTGCCGCTCATCTCGGCGATCACGGCGTGGAATTCCATGTCGGCGACGACAAATCGCGCCTGGTCGCCCTTCGCATCACGCAGGTGGCGCAGGGTCTCGGCAAGCCGTTCCAGGCTCTTGGCCGTGGCGCGCCGCGTTGCTATCCGCACCAGGCCGGTTTCCAGCAAGAGCCTGACTTCCTTGAGTTCTTCGAGGCCACGGGAGTTGGTCGCCAGCATCATGACCATCGCCGCGGAAACCTGATCGACGATCACCTCGGGCGTCGGATTGATGACGCGGGCACGTTCGCCGTGGGAAATCTTGATGAGGCCCATCTGCTGCAGCGTCAGCATGGCTTCGCGGATCGACGGGCGCCCCACGCCGATCATCGTCATCAATTCCTTTTCCGACGGCAACTGAGATCCGGGCGGAAATTCAGACGTCGAGATCGCCGCCATCAACCGGTCGAGCACCTCCACGTACAATTTCTTCTTCTGGACCGGTTCCATGCATCCTCCGCGATCTTCCCCGAGCATATCGACCCCGAGCATATCGACCCCGAGCATATCGACCCCGAGTCGCACCGGCAGGCAAGGCCTCGCGATCAATTGACATTACATATATGATGACCTAACGTCCATCCGTGGCCGACGCCAATATGCCAAGCGACCGGCAAACAGGGTTGCCGGAGCGAGCCGGCCCGACTGGCCAAAAGCAAGAAAAAGACGAACCCGACAGGCCGCTCTCGCTCGTCAGCGCGATCAAAATGAGTCCCGCTACCGCCTTGCCTATTTGGTATGCTGGTATAACATGTAGATGGTATGGTGTCCTTCCTAAGGCAGGACGCCGTTACGGAATGGAATGGCATGCAAGCCGACCATGCTGGCCGGTGTTTTTGGGAGGAAGTATCATGAAGTTTGCAATCGTAGCGGCGCTTGCCAGCGCCGCGCTGGGGAGCGTGTTCGCACTGCCGGCAATGGCGTCTCCGGACGCACCGGTGATCGCACTGACCAACGCCTATTACGGCAACACCTGGCGGCACCAGATGGTGGAGGCTTTCGAGGCCTCGGCCAAGGAAGCAAAGGCCGCTGGACAGATTTCCGACTACATCGTCATGAATGGCGACGGCTCGGTGGCGCAGCAGAACAGCCAGATCGCCGAACTGATCCTGAAGAAGGTCGACGTGCTTGCGGTCGATGCAGCCTCGGAAACCGCGGTCAACGGCATCATCGAGAAAGCCTGCAAGGCCGGCATCATCGTCGTGTCCTTCGATTCCGTCGCTTCGGCGCCTTGCAACTACCAGCTCAACTTCGACTTCAAGGGCTACAAGGCAACCCAGGCCGAGGCCGTCTTCAAGATGCTCGGCGGCAAGGGCAACGTCATCCAGGTGCGCGGCGTCAAGGGCTCGGCCCCCGACAACGACATGTTCAACGCCCAGCAGTCGGTGCTGGCGAAATATCCCGATATCAAGGTTGTCGCCACGGTCTATGGCCAGGCGACCGCCTCGGTCGCGCAGGCAGCCATCGCCAATGTCCTGCCCTCGCTGCCGCATGTTGATGCGGTGCTCGGCCAAGGCGGCAGCGACGATGTCGGCATCGCCCAGGCCTTCGTCCAATATGGTGGCGACTATGCTGGCAAGATGCCGATCATCGAAGGCGGCGGCGGCACCGATTTCGTCAAATGGTGGGCCGACGAGAATACCAAGAACGGCTACCAGACGGTCTCGATGAACACCACGCCCGGCATTGGCGGCGCCGCGTTCTGGCTCGGACTGTCGCTGCTCAAGGGCGCCAAGGCACCCAAGATGATGATCATGCCGGTGGCGACGGTCGACGCCAGCAATCTCAAGGAGTATGCCAAGCTGCCGGGCGGCCAGATCATCAGCCCCAGCTATTCGCTCGACTGGGTCAAGCAGAACCTCTTGAGCAAGTAACGCGACCAGCACAATGGATCGGGCGCCGAAGGTCGCCCGGTCCATGGCCGTGAAGAAACGGAGGACGAATGTCCCATCTTGCCGTTGCCGATCAGAAGGGTGCAGCCATGGCGCCCGCCGCCTTGATCCGGCAGGAAATCGTCTCGCTTTCACAGATCACCAAGAGTTTCGGGCCGACGCTGGCGAATGCCGAGATCGACCTCGCCATTTCGGCTGGCGAGATCATCGGCCTCGTCGGCGGCAACGGCGCCGGCAAGTCGACGCTGATGCGCATTCTTTGCGGCACGATGTGGCCAACGCTGGGCTCGATCTCGTTCGCCGGCCAGGCGCTGAGCTTCGCCGGCTACGACACGGCGGAAGCGCAGCGGCGCGGCATCCGCATGGTGCACCAGGAACTGTCGCTGTGCGCCAACCTCTCCGTGGCCGAGAACTTCTTCCTGGAAACACCCGCGGACGCGGCGAGCCGGCCAGGCTGGCGGACGCTTTACAGGGCCCGCGCGCGCTCGGCGCTGGATGCGGTGTTTCCCGGCAACGGCATCGATGTGGATGCCGAAATCGGCCAGCTCTCCATCGCCGAGCGGCAGATGGTCGAGATCGCCCGCGCCGCCGCCACTCCCGGCGTCAGGCTCATCGTTCTCGATGAGCCGACCTCCTCGCTCGATCTCGATCGCTCCAAGCAGTTGCGGGCTTTCATCCGCGAGCGGGCCAAGGCGGGGCTGGCCTTCATCTTCATCAGCCACAAGCTGAAGGAGATCATCGACATCGCCACACAGGTGGTGGTGCTGCGCAATGGGCGCACCGCCTGGCGCGGCGACGTGGCGGATACCTCGATCGAGCGCCTGGTGCAGCTCATGGGCGGCGACGCCAATCCGGTCCACCAGCACGGCGCTGCCGCCGTCGGCAGCCGAGGCGCGCTGGTGCGCCTGTCCGGAGACCTGATATCCGAGCTCGGCCGCGACATCGAGATCTTGCGCGGTGAAATCGTCGGACTGGCTGGGCTCGAGGGCAGCGGCCAAAAGGAGCTGCTGCATGCCATCTTCGAGCCCGGAAAGGATGGCGCCGTCACCAAGACAGGCGAAGCCGGCTTCATTGCCGGCGACCGCCAGAAGGAAGGCGTATTTCCCCTCTGGAGCGTGCTGGGCAACATTTCCATCGGCAGCCTCGCCCGGCGTCCGGCGCTGGGCCTGGTCTCGGATCGAGTCAACCGCGAAACCGCGGCCGACGCCGCCGGCCGGCTACGGCTCGACGAAAGCCGCTTCGGGTCCAACATACTGGAGCTGAGCGGCGGCAATCAGCAGAAGGCGCTGGTGGCCCGCGCTCTCGTCGCCGACACGCCGATCATCCTGCTCGACGATCCTACGCGCGGCGTCGACATCGCCACCAAGCAGGATTTCTACCGGCTCTGCAACGACATCGCGCGCAGCGGACGGACCCTCGTCTGGCACACGACCGAGGACGCCGAGCTGTTGGCCTGCGACCGCGTGCTGGTCTTTGCCGGCGGTCGCGTCGTCAAGGAACTGACCGGCGCGGCGATCACGGAGGCGGCGATCGTCGGGGCATCCTTCGCCCAGCAAACCGACAAGCGCGCCGATGCCACGCAAGGCAGTGCCGGCGCGGCCGGACTTGCCCGCAGGCTGGTGAACGCAGCCCCCTTCATCGGTCTCGCCGCCGTGCTGGCGGTGATGATCTCGGCCAACCCGGCGGTCGCCTCGATCTTCGGGCTCGACCTGCTGCTGATGCCGGCGCTGTCTCTGGTGCTGGTGACGGCAGCGCAGATGTTCATCGTCGGCGGCAGCGAAATCGATCTCGGCGTCGGCGCTTTCGCTGGCCTGGTCAGCGTGCTCAGCGCCACGCTGCTCTACGATCAGCCATGGCTCGGTGCGCTGGCGCTTTTGGCGGCGGTCGCCGCCTATGCCGGTCTCGGCGGGCTGATCCAGGCGCGCAAGATCCCGGCCATCGTCGTCACGCTCGGCGCGTCCTTCATCTGGGTGGGGCTGGGCTATGCGCTGCAGCCCACGCCTGGCGGCGCCAGCCCTGAATGGCTGACCGCTCTGTTCGGCTGGTCTCTCGACTTCCTGCCAACGTCCATCATCCTCATCGCCGCGGTCGCCCTGGTGGTCTTGGTGATCGACCGGCTGCCGCTCGGCGTGGTGCTGCGCGGCTTCGGCAACAACCCAACGGCGATGATCCGATCGGGCTGGTCGCCGACGCGCTACGCGCTGGTGCGCTATCTCATCGCCGGGTTGTTCGCGGCCGCCGCGGGGCTGTCGCTGACGGCGATCAACACGGCAAGCGATATCAATTCCGGCAATTCCTTCACACTGCTCAGCGTCGCCGCCGTAGTGATGGGCGGCTGTTCGCTGCTCGGCGGCATCGTTTCTCCGGTCGGCGCCATCGCCGGCGCGGTGACGCTGTCGCTGATCGGCGCGCTGCTCGGCACGCTCAATGTGAGCAGCGACTACAACGCCGCGACGCAAGGGCTGATCCTCATCGCGCTCCTGACGCTGCGCGGCCTGACCGCGGACCGCCGGAGCGAACAATGAACGCGCTGTCCGCCTTCACGTTCTGGGCGCAGAGGAACCGCTGGATCTGGGCGGCGATCGGGGTGCTGCTGCTCTGGCTGGTGCTCTCGGTGGTCACCAACCGGTTCAGCCTCTCCAGCCTGTCGGGCATCATACTGTCGGCATCGTTCATGACGGTCATCGGCATCGGCCAGATGTTCGTCGTCACCACCGGACGCGGCAACATCGACCTTTCCGTCGCTTCGGTGATCACGCTCAGCGCCTTCGTCGCGCTGCTCACCATCAAAGGCCAGGATGCCAACCTTGCCATTGGCGTGGTCGCCGCCGTCCTGCTCGGCCTCGCGGTCGGGCTGCTCAATTCGCTGCTCGTCGTCGGCCTCGGCATTCCGGCCATCATCGCCACGCTGGCGACCGGTTATGTGCTGGCGACCGCGACGCTCTTGTCGAACAAGGCAATCCCCGGCTTTGCCGTCAGCCCAGCGCTGAAGAGCCTGGCGACGGGCCGCATTTCGGGTGTTCCGATCATGGCCGTCATTGCCATCCTTGGCGTGATGGCCACTTCCTTCGTGCTGCGCTACACAGTGTTCGGGCAGGTCCTGTCGGCGGTCGGCCAGAACCGGACCGCCGCCCGGCTCGCCGCCATCAAGAACGGCCGGGTGATCGCGGCGGCCTTCATCATCTCGTCGGTGTTGGCCTCGCTCGATGGGCTGCTGCTCGGGGCCTATATCGGCGGCGCTTTCCTTGAAATGGGCCAACCCTATCTGCTGCAGTCGATCGCCGCTGTCGTGCTTGGCGGCACGCTGATCTTCGGCGGTTCGGCGACCGCGCTCGGCACCCTGTTCGCCAGCATCCTGCTGATCCTGATCGTGACCACCATGCAGATCATCGGGCTGCCTCCCGGTGCCCAGGATATCGTCCAGGGCATCGTCGTCATCTTCGTGCTGGCGCTGGCTGGCCGACAGGCCTTGGCGCGGCGCACTTCCGTTGATGTCACCGATGGCGCGGCAGCGAACACACAACCAGGCGCCGCCACACCCCTGCCGAAGTGACCAACACAGACCAATGATTTTCTCTTGCCAAATTGTGGTAGAGTGATCATACCAGTATGTAAGATGACGATCGCGCGACGGTCGCCTGTTTGATCAAGGAGCAAGGGCCAGATGACGACGATTGCGCTATTCGGTGCGGGTGGGAAAATGGGCTACCGCCTGGCGACCAATTTTCGCGGCTCGGACTACACGATCCGCCATGTCGAGATCAGCGAGGCCGGCAAGGAGCGCCTGAAGACCGGGCTGGGCATCGACACGATCGGGGTCGACGAGGCGCTCAAGGGTGCCGAGGTCGTGATCCTGGCGGTGCCGGACACGCATATCGGCAAGGTCGCCACCGGCATCGAAAGCAAGCTTGCCCCGGGCACGATGGTGATCGTGCTCGATGCCGCGGCACCCTTCGCCGGCCACCTGCCTGACCGTGCCGATCTTACCTATTTCGTCACCCATCCCTGTCATCCGCCGATCTTCAACGACGAGACCGACATGGCCGCCAAGAAGGACTTCTTCGGCGGCGTCAAGGCCAAGCAGCATTTCGTCAGCGCCCTGATGCAAGGGCCGGAGGACGACTACGCCAAGGGCGAGAAGATCGCCCAGATCATCTGGGCGCCGGTGATGCGCTCGCACCGCGTGACGGTCGAACAGATGGCGCTGCTGGAACCCGGCCTTTCGGAGACGGTATGCGCTTCGCTGCTCGTCGTCATGAAGGAAGCCCTCGACGAGGTCGTGGCGCGCGGCGTCGACCGGCAGGCGGCGCTCGATTTCCTGCTCGGCCACATGAATGTGCTCGGCGCCGTCATCTTCGGCGAGACCAAGGGCGTGTTCTCCGATGCCTGCAACAAGGCGATCGAGTTCGGCAAGCCGGTGCTGATGCGCGACGACTGGAAGCGGGTCTTCGAACCGCAGGAGATCGCCGCCAGCATCCAGCGCATCACCTGAAGGAAATGGCGACCGCTTAGATACAGATCACCTGAATTAGTGGTTGACTCATCATACCAGTTGGCTTTAGCTGTTCGTGGGCTCGGATCGATCATGCTTCGCTGAAAATTCGAAGCCGGTGCGAGTGGAGGACGGCGGGGAGCGAGAGCAGTTCGGATGACAGCCGGCAAAAGGCTTTTGAGCCCGGGCGGCACGCTGCCTGCATGGCCAAGACGAATTCAAATGCAGACGATGGCCTCGATCGATCGAGGCACGGTTTTTCAACGGGAGGACTTCATGAAACTTACACGCAGAATGACGCTTGCGGCTTTCGCCGGCGTATTGGCACTCGGCACCGCGGCACCGGCCTTCGCGGCCGACCTGATCGCCATCATCACTCCCTCGCACGACAATCCGTTCTTCAAGGCGGAGGCCGTCGGCGCCGAGGCAAAGGCCAAGGAGCTTGGCTACGACACATTGGTGCTGGTCCATGATGACGACGCCAACAAGCAGTCCGAGCTGATCGACACCGCGATCGGCCGTGGCGCCAAGGCGATCATCCTCGACAATGCCGGCGCCGATGCCACCGTCGCCGCCGTGCAGAAGGCGAAGGACGCTGGCATTCCTTCCTTCCTGATCGACCGCGAGATCAACGCCACCGGCGTCGCCGTGGCGCAGATCGTCTCCAACAACTACCAGGGTGCCCAGCTCGGCGCGCAGGAGTTCGTCAAGCTGATGGGCGAGAAGGGCAATTTCGTCGAGCTGGTCGGCAAGGAATCCGACACCAATGCCGGCATCCGCTCCAAGGGCTATCATGACGTCATCGACGACTATCCGGACCTGAAGATGGTCGCGCAGCAGTCGGCCAACTGGAGCCAGACGGAAGCCTATTCCAAGATGGAATCGATCCTGCAGGCCAATCCGGACATCAAGGGCGTTATCTCCGGCAATGACACGATGGCGATGGGTGCCTATGCGGCGCTGGCCGCGGCAAACCGCAAGGATGTCATCGTCGTCGGCTTCGACGGCTCGAACGACGTGCGCGACTCCATCACCTCCGGCGGCATCAAGGCCACGGTGCTGCAGCCGGCCTACGCCCAGGCGCAGATGGCGGTCGAGCAGGCCAACGACCTCATCAAGAACAAGAAGTCGCCCGAGAAGGAAAAGCAGCTGATGGACTGCGTTCTCGTCAATGGCGACAATGCCGCCAAGCTTGAGACATTCGCTCTGAAGAACTGAGCCGGCGCAACGCAAACAGCGAGGGGCGAGCCTAAGGTTCGTCCCTCGCCTTCATTTCACTGGGATGCTTGACCGCGATGCTGAACAAGCCGACCTGGCCAGTCAAGGCGATCTGGCCGATCCTTGCCCTGACCGCCAGCATTGGCCTCGGCGCCTGCAAAATCCTGCCGACGCCGTCGGCGAAAGGCGACGCCAACGCGTCGGCCTTCAACCCGGACAAGATGGTCGAAGACATCTGGGCTTCGAAGGTCATCCCTTATCTCAGTCAGAAGGCCGGGCCGTTCGCCGAAGTCCATGCGCTGGCGAAGACGGATCAGGCGGCGGCCGGCGCCAAATACGGCAACCCCAAGAAGCAGGCGAATTCGCCATGGACCTTCGCGGTCCGCGTCGAAGGCAAGATTGTCGCGGCCAACACGCAGTCCCGCGCGGGCACGATGGATATCGACGTCGACGGCGATGGCAAGGCGGATGCACGCGTCCAGATCGGGCCGGCAATGCGCGGAACGGCGTTGCGCGACAGCCTCGATTTCGTCCAGTTCAACGACTTCACCAACCAGATCGACTTCGCCCAGTTCGGCAAGGCGTTCAACGCCCATGCTGACAAGGCCGTGCTTTCCAAGCTGCCGCGCGAGGCGCTGGAAGGCCGTACCGCCAAGGTGCTTGGCGCCTATACGATCGAAAGCGGCCAGGACCTGCCCTTGGTGACTCCGGCGGAGGCCGAGATCGGACCCAAGCCATGAGCACGGCGGCCGATCACGAAATCATCCTGAAGCTGGAGGACGTCTCGAAGGTCTATGCCGGAACCGTCGCGGTCAAGCAGGCCAATTTCGAGGTGCGCAAGGGCGCGGTCAATGTTCTGGTCGGCGAAAACGGCGCCGGCAAATCGACATTGATGAAGATCATCGCCGGCGTCGAGCAGCCGACGGCCGGACGCATCCTGCTCGACGGCAACGAAGTCTCGTTCTCGTCCTCCGGTGACGCGGTGAACCGCGGCATCGGCATGGTGTTCCAGGAACTGAACCTGTTCGGCAACATGACCGTCGCCGAGAACATTTTCGCCACCCGGGAGATCACCAACCGGTTTCGCAAGATCGACCGCAAGGAGCAGGAAAGGCGCGCGGGCACATTCCTCGAGCGGCTCGAGGCCGGGATACGGCCGGATATGCTGGTCGAGGATCTGCGCATCGGCCAGCAGCAGCTTGTCGAGATCGCCAAGGCGGTTTCGCTCGATGCGCGCATCCTGATCATGGACGAGCCGACCTCGGCACTGAGCGCCGCCGAAGTCGAGATCCTGTTCAAGGTGATCGCCGACCTCAAGTCGCGCGGCGTGGCGATCGTCTATATCTCGCACCGGCTGGAGGAGCTGATCCGCATCGGCGACTACATCACCGTGCTGCGCGACGGCCGCATCACCGGCCAGGAGGAGATGAGAAACGTCGACACGCAGTGGATCGTGCGGCAGATGATCGGCTCGGACGCCAAGGATTTCGCCAAGGCCGACGACCATTCGCCGGGCGAGGAAATCTTCCGCGCCGAGGACATCTGCCTGCCGCGCGCCACCGGCGGACTGGCGGTCGACCACGTCTCGCTGTCGCTGCGTGCCGGCGAGATCCTCGGCATCTACGGGCTGATGGGCGCCGGGCGCAGCGAGTTGTTCGACTGCATCATGGGCCGCCACGGCCATGCCAGCGGCAACATCTTCATCGACGGAAAACAGGTTCGGGAACGCGATACGACGCGCCGCATCCGGCGGGGTCTGGCGCTGATCCCGGAGGACCGGCAGCGCGAGGGCCTGGTGTCGATCCTCTCCGTCGCCAGCAATCTGACGCTGGCAAGCCTGTCGCGCTTCGTCAGACTGTTCCACATCCGCGGCGCCGCCGAACGCCAGGCCGTCGCGCAGATGGTGCGGGAACTGGCGATCAAGGTCGCCGATCCGGCGCAGGAGGTCTCGTCGCTGTCCGGCGGCAACCAGCAGAAAGTGGTGATCGGCAAGGCGCTGCTCACCGGACCCAAGGTGCTTCTGATGGATGAGCCCAGCCGCGGCATCGATGTCGGCGCCAAGGCCGACGTCTTTCGTACCATGCGCAAACTGTCGCGCGATGGGCTCGGCATCCTCTTCGCCACGTCCGATCTCGATGAGGTGATGGCGCTCTCCGACCGGATCGCGGTGATGAGCAATGGCAAACTGACCGGCATGTTCGAGCGCGCCGAGGCGACCGAGGCCGCGATCGTCGCCGCATCGGCGCTCGGCCACGGACCTGTCCCCGCACATCCTGCCCCCGCAGATCTTGCCCCCATACATCTTGCCCCCGCACATGGAGAGCAACGCTGATGACTGACATTCCGGCCAGGGCGGCTCATTCGTCGGCCGCCAGCGGTTCCGCACTGCTGACGCTGATGAAACTCAGGACCTTCATCGCGCTGATTGCCGTGCTGGTGTTCTTCTCGATCGCCGCGCCGAACTTCCTGTCGGCGGCCAATTTGATCCTGATGGCCAAGCACGTTGCGCTCAACGCCTTCCTGGCCATGGGCATGACCTTCGTCATCATCACCGGCGGCATCGATCTTTCGGTCGGCTCGATCGTCGGCCTGTGCGGCATGGTGGCCGGCTATCTCGTGCTCAACGGCATCGACCTGCACATCGGCTACACCATCTATTTCAACGTTCTCGAGATCGCCCTGATCACGCTGGCGGTCGGCATCCTGATCGGCGCCGTCAACGGATTGCTGATCACCAGATTAAACGTCGCGCCCTTCATCGCCACGCTGGGCGTGCTCTATGTGGCGCGCGGCCTGGCGCTGCTGTCGTCGGACGGGCGCACCTTCCCCAATCTGGTCGGCAAGCCGGAACTCGGCACCACGGGCTTCGGCTTCCTCGGCGCCGGCCGGCTCGTCGGCCTGCCGGTGTCGATCTGGATCCTGATCGTGGTGGCGCTGGGTGCCGCCTATCTCGCCAGATACACCCCGCTCGGCCGCCACATCTTCGCCGTCGGCGGCAACGAGCGCGCGGCACGGATCTCGGGCGTGCGCGTCAACATGGTCAAGATGTTCGTCTACATGTTCTCCGGCTTCTGCGCGGCGATCGTCGGCCTGATCATCTCGTCGGAGCTGATGGCCTCGCATCCGGCGACCGGCGAAAGCTTCGAGTTGAATGCCATCGCCGCGGCGGTGCTTGGCGGCACCTCGATGTCGGGCGGCCGCGGCACAATCGGCGGCACCATCGTCGGTGCCTTCGTCATCGGTATCCTGTCGGACGGGCTGGTGATGATGGGTGTGAGTTCCTTCTGGCAGATGGTGATCAAGGGCCTGGTCATCATCGTCGCGGTGGTCGTCGACCAGGCGCAGCGCCGGCTTCAGCAGCGCGTCACGCTGATGCAGATGGCAAAGGCGGGCTGATCATGACGGAATTGCGTGGAGCGCTGATCGGCTGCGGCTTCTTCGCCGTCAACCAGATGCATGCCTGGCGCGACATCGAGGGCGCCTCGATCGTCGCCATCTGCGACCGCGATCCCGAACGGCTCCGGATCGTCGGCGACCAGTTTGGCATTTCCAGGCGCTACACCGATGCGGCGGCGATGTTTGCTGGCGAGACGCTCGACTTCGTCGACATCGCCACGACCGTCGGCAGCCACCGGCCGCTGGTCGAGATGGCGGCCGCCAACCGCATTCCGGTGATCTGCCAGAAACCATTCGCGCCGACGCTCGCCGACGCCAAGGCGATGGTCGCGGCCTGCGCCAAGGCCGGCGTGCCGCTGATGGTGCACGAGAATTTTCGCTGGCAATCACCGATCCAGGCGGTGCGCGCCGTGCTCGACAGCGGCGAGATCGGCACGCCCTTCTTCGGACGCATCTCCTTCCGCTCCGCCTATGACGTGTTTTCCGGCCAGCCTTACCTGGCGACCGGAAAACGCTTCATCATCGAGGATCTCGGCATCCACATCCTCGACATCGCCCGCTTCCTGTTGGGCGACGTATCGAGCCTCACTGCCCGCACCGCGCGCATCAATCCCGCCATTGCCGGCGAGGATGTCGCCACGATGCTGATGGACCACGAGAGCGGCGCCACCTCGGTGGTCGACTGCAGCTATGCGACAAGGCTCGCCGTCGAGCCGTTTCCCGAAACGCTGATCGAGATCGACGGCAGCGACGGCACGATCCGGCTGGCTCAGGGCTACCAGCTCACCGTCACCGGCAAGAGCGGCACGACGGTGAAGGACATTTCGCCGCCACTGCTCGCCTGGGCATCGCGGCCATGGCACAACATCCAGGAAAGCGTGCTGGCGATCCAGCGGCACTGGGTCGACTGCCTTGTCGGCGGCAAGGAGCCAGCGACCTCGGGCGCCGACAATCTCAAGACGTTCGCGCTGGTCGAGGCTGCCTATGCCGGCGCCGCGAGCCGCGAACCGGTGCGGATGGACGGGCTGCTGAAATGAGCGTGGATGGCTTCCTCCTCTGCGGCACACGCGCGGCGGAAGCCAGGCCGGTCCGGCTCAGCGCCGGCCCGCTCAGCGCCGATTTCGTCAACGGCAATCTGCGCACCATCCGCCATGGCGACACCGAGGTGCTGCGCGCCATCGCCTATATCGTGCGGGACCGCGACTGGGGCACCTACGAACCCGTGCTGGCGGACTTGACCATCGACCAGGGCGCCGATGCTTTCTCCGTCGGCTATACGGCAAGCTGCACCGGACCGGGCGAAAGCCGGCTCGCCTTCCGCGCCACCATCAAGGGATCGGCCGACGGCCGGCTGGTGTTCGACGTCAGCGCGGTGCCCGAAAGCGATTTCGAGACCAACCGCTGCGGCTTCTGCATCCTGCATCCGATCGCGGAGCTTGCCGGCAGCCCGGTGAGGATCGAGCATACCGACGGCAGCGTGGTGGATACGATACTGCCCGACCTGATCGACCCCTGGCAGCCTTTCAAGGATTTGCGCGCCATCACGCATGCGGTGCGGCCCGGCCTCACCGCCGAGTGCCGGATGGAAGGCGACACATTCGAGATGGAGGACCAGCGCAACTGGTCCGATGCCTCCTACAAGACCTATGTCCGGCCGCTGGCGCTGCCCTGGCCCTATGTGCTGCCGGCGGGGGAACCTGTGCGCCAGACCGTCAGCCTGCGCATTGCGGGCGACGCCAGGCCTTCGGCCACGGCTTCGGGCAATGAACCGGTCCGCATCGAGCTTGGCGAAGCCGGACCTACACTGCCCGATATCGGCGTGGTCATTTATCCCGAGGATGTGGAGGCAACGCTGGCGAACCTGCCGATGCTGTCGAAGCTCGGCCCGCAGCAGCTTTTGCTCCACTACGACCCGACGCGCGGCCACGGGCTGGACGCCTTGCGCGCCCATGCCCGGCTTGCCGCCGCTTGCCCCGCTGCAACGACCCTCGAATGCGTTGTCGCCGGCGCCGGCGATCTCGATGCCGAACTCGCAGCGGTCGCCGACATGGTGCGCCAGGCGGGCCTGCGGCTCGACGCCGTCGCGGTATCGCCTTCGGTCGACCGGCAGTCGACACCGCCGGGCAGCGCCTGGCCGGCATGCCCGCCGCTCGAGGATGTCTACGCCGCCGCCCGCCGCGCCTTTCCCGATATCCGTCTCGGCGGTGGCATGTTCAGCTATTTTACCGAGCTCAACCGCAAGCGCGTTCCGGCCGGGCTGCTCGATTTCGTCACCCACTGCACCTGCCCGATCGTGCATGCCGCCGACGATCTCAGCGTCATGCAGTCGCTGGAGGCCTTGCCGTTCATCACCCGGTCGGTGCGGGCGATCTTCGGCGACAAGCCCTACCGGATCGGGCCGTCCACCATCGCCATGCGGCAGAACCCCTATGGCGGCGCGACCAAGGACAATTTTGATGGCCAGCGCATCGCCATGGCCAATCGCGATCCGCGTCATGCGGCCCAGTTCGCCGCCGCGTGGACGATCGGCTATGCCGCGGGCGTCGCGCCGGCCGGACTAGAGATGCTGACGCTGTCCGGCTTCACCGGGCCGTTCGGCGTGCTGGCGGCATCCGGGGAACCTGCCGCCGAGGGATCGCCGCGGCCGATCTTCCAGGCTATCTCCGCGCTTTGCGGACTGGCTGGGCTCGCGCATGTTGCCGCGAAAACGAGTGACGAGACGCGTGTGCTGGCGCTGGCCGGGCGCTCGACCTCGGGCGAGACCGTCGCATGGCTGGCCAATCTGACGGCGGACGATGTCCCGGTCGATGCTTCCGCGCTTGGCGAGGACCGTCTCGTCATGCCGCCCTACGGGATTGCCAGGATTGGTTAGGCAAGCCTACTTCTCGGAATTCATCACATAGAGCGCGCGCGAGCGTTCGAGATGCTTGATCATCGCCTTCTCGGCGCCGTCGGCATCCTTGTGCTCGATGCGGTCGATGATCTCCTCGTGCTCGGTCAGCGTGTACTTTTCCTTGCCGGTCCAGATCAGCATCTCAGTATGGTATTCCTTCAGCCAGCCGAGCATCGCCTCGCTGACGGCGACATAGATCGGGTTGCCCGAAATCGCCGCGATACGGCTGTGAAATTTCATGTCGGCGGAAATGAAGGCTTCCGAATTGCCACGTGCGCCGCGCTGCTCGGCAACGGTTTCCTTGAGCTGCTGCACATCCTCGGCGGTGGCCCTTTCGGCGGCCTCCTTGACCATGCCGCGCTCGAAGAAGATGCGCGCGCTCTTCAAATGCTCGAGCGTGTCCTTCGACGAAGACAGGATGATCTTGGCCGCACCGTCGACCTGTCTGATGATCGACTTGGCGGTCAGCTGCAGCACCTTGGCCCGCTCGCCATGCGAGATGGCGACAAGGCCCATATTGCTCAACGCCTGCATGGCCTCGCGGATCGCAGGCCGGCCGACCTCGAAGCGCTCCATCAATTCGCGCTCCGACGGCATGTCATCACCCGGCTGCAATTCGCCGCTGGTGATCAGCCGCTTCAGCCTTGCAAAGACTTCGTCGGAAAGCTTGCGCCGGACGATCGGTTCCGAACGGTTCATCGCCGCGAATCACTCCCTTGCCCCGATTCCTGTGTAGCATTCCGGGCAGGACTATCGGAATGCCTGCCCTTAACCGACGCCCGTCGCGGCAGCCGGGATATTTGCTTGCAATACTTATGTACTCATTATACCAGATTTCATTCGCAACGAAACTTTTTTCGAACCTTTTCGACCCGGTCCATCCATCATGATCACCCTCACCTATCGCATCGAAACCTCAGGCAGCATAGAAGCCCTGGCGGCCAAGATCGCCAGCGACCAATCGACCGGCACCTTTGTCGCGCTGCCCGGCGAAACCGAAGAGCTGAAGGCGCGTGTGGCGGCACGGGTGACAGCGATCCGGCACCTGCCCGATGCGGAGCAGCCATCCATTCCCGAGGACGGCACCGGGCCTTTCAGGCGGGCCGATGTCGATATCGCCTTTCCGTTCGATGCCATCGGCACCGACCTCTCGGCGCTGATGACCATCGCCATCGGCGGCACCTATTCGATCAAGGGCCTGTCGGGCATCCGCGTCGTCGACATGAAGCTGCCGCAAGAATTCAAGGGCGCCCATCCGGGGCCGCAATTCGGCGTCGCCGGCAGCCGCAGGCTGACCGGTGTCGAGGGCCGTCCGATCATCGGCACCATCGTCAAGCCGGCGCTGGGCCTGCGACCGCACGAGACGGCCGCCATGGTCGGCGAACTGATCGCCGCCGGCGTCGATTTCATCAAGGACGACGAGAAGCTGATGAGCCCGGCCTACTCGCCGCTGGAGGAGCGGGTGAAGGCGATCATGCCGCTGATCCTCGACCACGAGCAGAAGACCGGCAAGAAGGTGATGTATGCTTTCGGCATCTCGCATGCCGACCCGGACGAGGTGATGCGCAACCACGATATGGTGCTCAAGGCCGGCGGCAATTGCGCGGTCATCAACATCAACTCCGTCGGCTTCGGCGGCATGGCCTACCTCAGAAAGCGCTCCGGCCTGGTGCTGCATGCCCACCGCAACGGCTGGGACATCCTGACCCGCCATCCCGGCCTCGGCATGGACTTCAAGGTCTGGCAGCAGTTCTGGCGGCTGCTCGGCGTCGACCAGTTCCAGATCAACGGCATCGCCTCGAAATACTGGGAGCCGGACGCATCTTTCATCGCCTCCTTCGAGGCGGTGACGACGCCGCTGTTCTCGCCTGATGATTGCTCCCTGCCGGTCGCGGGTTCCGGTCAGTGGGGCGGACAGGCGCCCGAGACCTACGAGCGCACCGGGCGCACGGTCGATCTGCTCTATCTCTGCGGCGGCGGCATCGTCAGCCATCCGGACGGCCCGGGTGCTGGCGTGCGCGCCGTCCAGCAGGCCTGGCAAGCCGCCGTCGAGGGCATTTCCTTGGCGGACTACGCAAGCAGCCATGTCGAACTGGCGCGCTCGATCGAGAAGTTCGGCGACGGCAAGGCCGCGTGAGCAAGGTCATGCAGAACCTGCTGCTCAGCTACTATGGCGACGACCTCACCGGCTCGACCGACGTCATGGAGGCACTCGAACTCGGCGGCGTGCCGACGGTGCTGTTCATGCGCCAGCCCGACCAGCCCTTGCTGGCGCGATTTTCGCATTGCCGCGCCATGGGACTGGCGGGCACCAGCCGCAGCGAAACGCCGCAATGGATGGACGAGAACCTGGCGCCAGCCTTCGAGTGGCTGAGAGGGCTCGAGGCGTCGGTTTGCCACTACAAGATCTGCTCGACCTTCGATTCCAGCCCGACGATCGGCAGCATCGGCCGCGCCATAGAAATCGGCAGGGGTGTCTTCGGGCAGAAGGCCGTGCCGGTGGTTGTCGGGGCTCCGCAACTCAAGCGCTATACAGCGTTCGGGAACCTCTTCGCTGCATTCCGCGGCGACTATTTCCGCATCGACCGGCACCCCGTCATGAGCCGGCATCCGGTGACGCCGATGAACGAGGCGGATCTGCTCCTCCATCTGTCTCACCAGACCGGTCTCGCTTCCGGCCTTGTCGACCTGGCGGCATTGCAGGCCGACGATCTTCCCCAACGGGTCAACCAGGCCTTGCAAAACAGGGCAATCGTCCTGTTCGACGTCGAGAGCCGCCAGACGCAGAAGCGCGTCGGCGAACAGGTCTGGCGCATGTGCGAAAAAGAGCATGGTTTCGTCGTCGGATCCTCCGGCATCGAGTATGCCCTGCTCGCCGAATGGGCAGACAAAGGCATCGCCACGGGGCATGCGTCCTTCACATCGCCCGGTCCGGTGGACCGGCTCGCCGTGGTCTCGGGCAGTGTGTCGCCGACCACGGAGAAGCAGATCCGTTTCGCGCTCGCCCATGGGTTCGACGGCATCCAGATGGACGCAATGCAGTTGGTCTCGGAGGGCGCCGGCGAAGCGATCGAGCGCGCCGTCGCCAGCGGATTGTCGAGCCTGGCGGCGGGGCGCAGTGTCATCCTCTACACCGCGCTCGGTCCCCAGGCCGATCGCAGTGCCGAGATCGACCATATCGAAGGCGCACGCAACAGGCTGGGACGGGCGCTGGGAACCATCCTGCGCCGGCTGGTGGCGACAGAAAAACTCAAGCGCGCGGTGATCGCCGGCGGCGACACGTCGAGCCATGCGCTGGGACAATTGTCCATCGATGCGCTGACCGTGCGCATGCCGTTGCCGCAATCGCCCGGCTCACCGCTTTGTCTCGCCCATGGCGGCGGCGAGATCGACGGGCTCGAAATCGCGCTGAAGGGCGGTCAGGTCGGCACCGACGCCTATTTCGAGACGATCCGGCTGGGAAGCTAGAGCACGCTCGATGGCAGACTAAGCCAGGGCCACGATCACGTGAGCCTGGATTTTGGCGGCGACCTCGCCGCTGCCATGCCTTTCCGCGATCGCGGCCGCGGCATAGTCGGTAGCGGCTTCCAGTTTTCCGGCGTCCCTGGCCTCGATTTCGCTGCGAAGAACCGTACCCTTGCAATAGGCAACGGCCGGCAGGCGCGGCGAGGATGCACGGCTCTGTTCGGCTCTCGTCTCGATCACCACATGGGAGAAACCCGCGTCTTCCAGGTCGCGGCGGATCAAGGCCGTATCGTGATAGCCATGGGGTGTGCGCGCCAGAAAGCGCGGCGGATCGTCCGGAAAAATCCTTGCGAGAGCATTCGTCACATCATCGGCAAATACGTTCTCCTCGATGCGATCCCAGACGTTGAACAGGAAGTGTCCGCCGGGCTTCAGCACCCGCCTCGCTTCGCGGTAGGCGGCTGAGCGGGTGGGAAAGAACATGGCTCCGAACTGGCAACAGACGACATCGAAGGCCGCATCCTCGAACGGCAGCGCCATGGCATCCGCCTGGCGCCATGTGATGCGATTGTCGGGAGCTTGTCGCGAAGCGGCGTAGTCGAGCATGGGCTGGTTGAGGTCGCTCACGACATAGCTTGCGTCGGGGGACAGTTTTGGCGCCAATGCGCGGGTGACCACCCCGGTGCCCGCGGCGATTTCCAGGACCGCGCCGGGCGACAGGGCCGCTGCCCGCAGTGCCAGATCGGCGGCGAAAGGTTCGAAAATCAACGGCACCATATAGCGGTCGTAGTTTTCCGGGATCGAACCGGTAAAGGCCTTGTCCGTTTCCAACATTGCTATCCCCCGCTGTCGGTTTGAAACCTCGCGAGACCAGCATGCGATTGTCCCTCTGCGGCGCAATCGCTGGGAGCCGACCTGCTTCAGCCCTTGTCTTACCACGCCCGCGACCTGGTCGCGACAGGCTTGCGCTGGGCGTCAACGAGCCCAGACCTAGTATAGCGGCCGGCTCATATGTTGGGGCGTTGGCCATTGCGTGGTGACGCCGGGCTGCACCGGCCGCTCGAGATAGGTCGACAGCACTACGTAGCTGCGCGTCGAGGTGACGCCAGGCGTTTCATAGAGACGCGACAGCAATCCTTCGAGCGCCCTCGGATCCTCGGTGCGGACCTTGAGCAGCACGCAGGTGTCGCCGGCGACGGTGTGGATCTCCTCGACTTCCGGATATTGCGAGATCGCCATCAGTTCCGGCGTCTTGCCCCAGCCCTTGGTGTCGATATGCACGAAGGCGAGCAGCGGTTTCCGCACCGCATTGGGGTCGATGATGACAGCCGTGCCGCGGATGGCGCCGCTGCGCCGCAGGCGCTTGACCCGCTCATGGGCGGCGGGCGGCGAAAGGCCGACACGGTCACCCAGTTCGGCGTAGCTGACCGTGGCGTCCTCGACGAGAACGCCTAATATTTTTCGGTCGATCGCGTCGACATCACGGGGTGCTGGCCTGTTCCGCCGAATGCCATCTGTTTCTTCATCCATGTCGACAATCCCGATTGCTACAGAATTCAATACGGCCATTATGTTGATATGTCGAACAGTGATCAAGCCACGACCTTCGCAGCCGAGGCCCGGCCGCCAATCCCGGCGCTGGCCTATCTTTTGACCGGGTGCATCGCCGTGATCGGCTCGAACTCGCTGGTCCTTGGTCCGATTGCACCGGCCGTGGCCGCGTCGTTCGCAACCAGTGTCCCGGCCGTGATGGCTGCTGCGGCCGCGTTTGGCCTGGGCACCTCGGCAAGCGCCCTGTTCCTGGCCCGCTACATCGACCGCCTCGGCGCACGCCGGATGCTGCAGGGGGCTTTGCTGCTGCTGGCGCTGGCACTTGTCGCGAGCGCGGCGGCGCCGACGGTGGTCATGCTGGTCGCGGCACAGCTGGTTGCCGGCATCGCCGCCGGCGTCGCCATGCCGGCGATCTACGCCAGCTCGGCGGCGATCGCGCCGCCCGGCCGCGAAAGCGGGACGATCGGCGTCGTGCTCACCGGATGGACGCTCAGCATGGTGGCCGGCGTTTCGCTCTCGGCCGTGCTTGCCGATCTCGTGCATTGGCGCGCCGTCTTCGCCGCCGTCGCGCTCCTCGCAATGCTTGCACTGGCTGGTCTCACCATGACGTCGCTGAGCGACATCAGGAAGAGCGGCCCGGCGCCAGCGCCGCTGGCCGCACTCGGCATTCCCGGCATTGTGCCGCTTCTCGTCGCCTGCGCGGCCTTCATGACCGCCTTCTACGGTGTCTATGGCTACCTCGGCGACCACCTGCACAGCGGGTTGGGCAAGCCGGTGAGCGCCAACGGGTGGGCCGCGCTCGCCTATGGCATCGGCTTCGGCACGGCTGCTCTCCTCGATGGCGTGATCGATCGCCTCGGCGCCCGTCGCGTCATGCCGTTCGCCTATCTGCTTGTCGCCATCGTCTACGTCGCCATTGCCGCGACGAGCGACAGTTTCGGGCTGACCATAGCCATGGTCGCGGTGTGGGGACTTGCCAACCATTTCGGGTTGAATGTGCTGGTGATGCGCCTCTCCGCGCTCGATCCCTCGCGGCGCGGCACGATCATGGGCCTGAACAGCGCGGTGACCTATCTGGCGGTCTTTGTCGGCACGACCGGCTTCGGCCCGCTCTATGCCACCTTCGGTTTTGCCATCTGCGCGATGATCGCGGCATTGCTCATGCTGGTTGCCGCCTCGGCGGCGGCATGGCGCACGCGCCACTCGAGCAGCACCTGATAGGCCAGCGCGTTGGCGCGGTTGACAGCCGCCCCCTGCCCTTTCATACAAAGCCGTCAATGTTCTCAGGGCGGGGTGAAAGTCCCCACCGGCGGTAGGGGTTTCGACCCGAGCCCGCGAGCGCTTTCCAGTCCACGCGCCAATGCGTGGATTCTTAGGTGCTAGAGCGTCCTTTACGCGTCCAAGAGGACGCGTGGCGCTCTAGTGGAAAGGTCAGCAGATCCGGTCTGATTCCGGAGCCGACGGTATAGTCCGGATGAAAGAGAACGAACGAAAGACGGACCGCCTCGGCGGGCCGGATTTTGTATCGTGCGTCCTGATTCTGGTTCGAAACGGAAGGATGGACCCATGAATCAGCATTCCCACAAAGACTATGAAACTGTTCGCATCGCCGTCATTCGCGCGCGCTGGCATGCCGATATCGTCGACCAGTGCGTCGCGGCCTTCGAGTCGGAGCTTTCCGCGCTTGGCGACGGACGCTTTGCCGTCGATGTCTTCGACGTGCCCGGCGCCTACGAGATCCCGCTGCACGCCAAGACCCTGGCCCAGACCGGCCGCTATGCGGCGATCCTGGGCACGGCGTTTGTCGTCGATGGCGGCATCTACCGGCATGAGTTCGTCGCCGGCGCCGTCATCGACGGCATGATGAACGTGCAGCTGTCGACCGGCGTGCCGGTGCTTTCGGCGGTGCTCACGCCGCACAACTACCACGACAGCGCCGAGCATCAGCGCTTCTTCTTCGAGCACTTCACCGTCAAGGGCAAGGAAGCGGCCAATGCGTGCGTCCAGATCCTGGCGGCCCGGGAAAAGATCGCGGCATGAAATGTTCGCAGCCGGGTGGAAATCGCGATAACACCCGGTAGTATTTGCGAAATGCCGAATTCGGGAGGATGCCGGTGCAGACCAAGAAGATCATCAATGACGGCAACCGTTCCGTCGACGAGATGCTCGAAGGGATCCTCGCCGCGCATCCTCGCCACCTCAGGAGCGCGGATGGCAGCCCGCGCTCGATAATCGCCCGCGACGGGCCGCGGCCCGGCAAGGTCGGGCTGGTGATCGGTGGCGGCTCGGGCCACGAGCCGACCTTTCTCGGCTTTGTCGGCAGGGGACTGGCGGACGCGGCGGCCATCGGCAATGTCTTTGCCTCGCCACCACCCGATCCGATCCTGGAATGCGCCAAGGCGGTGAGCGGCGGCGCCGGCGTCTTGTTCATGTACGGCAACTATGCCGGCGACGTGATGAATTTCGACATGGCGGCCGAGATGGCCGGCATGGACGACATCGAGGTACGGACCGTGCTGACCACCGATGACGTCGCTTCGGCACCGCGCGATCAGCGGGACAAGCGCCGCGGCGTCGCCGGCAATTTCTTCATCTTCAAGGCAGCCGGCGCGGCCTGCGACCGGATGCTCTCCTTCGACGAATGCGAGCGCATCGCGCGCAAGGCCAACGACCACACCTTCACCATGGGCGTGGCGCTGTCGCCCTGCTCGCTGCCGCAGACAAGGCGGCCGAATTTCGAGATCGGCGCCGACGAAATGGAGATCGGCATGGGCATCCACGGCGAACCCGGCATCGCGCGCGGCAAGCTCCGGACCGCCGATGAGATCACCGACGAGATGCTGGACAGGATCCTCGCCGAGATGTCGCCTTCGCGCGGCGGCAAGGTCGCGGTGCTGGTCAACTCGCTCGGCTCGACGCCGCTGATGGAGCTCTACATCATGAACCGCCGGGTCAAGCAGAGGCTCGATGACATCGGTGTTTCCATCCACGCGACCTGGGTCGGCAATTACTGCACGTCGCTGGAAATGGCCGGCGCATCGGTGACCTTGATGCATCTCGACGGCGAGCTGCAGACCATGCTCGACCACCCTTGCGACTGCGCCATGTTCCGCGCCGGCTGACGAAAGAGCGATCCGTGACCATCGATGCCGCCGACCTGAAAAGAATGTTCGATGAGATCGCAACGGCGATCGAGGCCGACAAGGACCGGCTCTGCCTGCTCGACGGTGTCATTGGCGACGCCGATCACGGCATCGCCATGGCGCTTGGTTTCGGCGCCGTGCGCGATGCGCTGGCATCGCTCGACCTCGCCGCTGTCGAGCCGACCGCGCTGCTCAACGGCGCGGCGAAGTCGTTCCTCAATGCGGTCGGCGCTTCCTCAGGCCCGCTCTATGCGACGGCCTTCATGCGTGCGGCTGCCGCCGTCAAGGGCAAGGCGACGCTGACGGACGCCGAATTCATCGCCCTGTTCCAGGCCATGGCACAGGGCATCAAGGATCGCGGCAAGGCCGAACCTGGCGAAAAGACGATGATCGATGCCTGGCAGCCAGCGGCCGAAGCGGCCGGGGCCGCGCATGCTGCCGGCAAGACGCTGTCCGAAAGCCTGGCCGCCGCCCTTGCCGCGGCTGAGTCTGGTGCTGAAGCGACCAAGGACATGGTCGCGACCAAGGGCCGCTCGGCCCGGCTCGGTGAACGCTCGCTCGGGCACATGGACCCGGGTGCGGCCTCGGCGGTCACCGTCATCGGCGCGATGACGAAGGCTTTGGCTTAAGCCTTCGTGGCGTCGAGCCTGTTTATGGCCTGGACATTGCCGGCCGACGGTCCCTTCTCGTCGAACTCGGAAGCGAGCCAGGTATCGACGATAGCCTTGGCCAGTTCCGGGCCGATGACGCGCGCGCCCATGGTGATGATCTGCGCGTTGTTGGATTTGGCGGCGCGTTCGGCCGAATAGGTGTCGTGGGTGAGTGCGGCGCGGATACCCGGCACCTTGTTGGCCGAGATCGAAACGCCGATGCCGGTGCCGCAGAACAGGATCCCGCGATCGTTGTCGCCGTCGACGATCGTCTGGGCGAGCTTTTGCGACAGGTCGGCGTAGTAGCCGGCCTGGCTGAGGTCGCTGACGGTGAGCCCGGGCTTGGTCGCCAGATGTGCGGCGATGACATCGAGCAGCGGCTTGCCGGCGCTGTCGGCTCCAATGGCTATTTTCATGATCGTGTCCTTTCTTTACTGGATGCGGTTTGATTCAGATCGCGGCCGAGGCGCGGCCGAGGATGTCGATGTAGCCTTGCGCCTGCCAAGCGGAGCGGCCGATGAAGAGCCCGTCGACATTCGGCTGGCCAATCAGTTCGGCGGCATTGCCGGGATTGACGCTGCCGCCATAGAGCACCGGCGGGATGGACGGCAGCAGGCCACCGGCCACGGTCTTGATCAGTCCCTGCTGTTTGTCGGCATAGTCGGAGCTGGCTGGAATGCCCTTGTCGCCGATCGCCCAGACCGGCTCGTAGGCGAACAGGATTTTCGCGCCCTTCCCTTCCTCTTCGAGGAATTGCAGCGCCCCCTCGACTTGCCTGGCCAGCACCGCATCGGCCTCGCCGCTTTCGCGCTCGGCCAGCGTCTCGCCGACGCAGATCAGCGGGATCAACCCGTGTTTTACGGCCGCCGCCGTCTTCAGGCCGACGGTGCGATCGGTCTCGCCAAAATGCTCGCGCCGTTCGCTGTGGCCGAGTTCGACCAAATCGAGCCCGCAATCGGTCAGCATCACGGGTGAAATCTCGCCGGTCCAGGCGCCGGCATCGGCCCAATGCATGTTCTGGGCGCCGACCTTGACCCGCGTCGAGGACAGCGCCTGCGTGACCTCGCGCACTGCGGTGAATGGCGGGATGACGAAGGGTTGGATGCGGTCATCGAAACCAGGGACGAACCCGGCCAGGATCGCGGCGAATTCCATCGCCTCGGTGAGCGTCTTGTTCATCTTCCAGCTTGTACCGACCCAGTAAACCACGCTTACCGCTCCTTGCCTTCTGTTTGACCACGAACTCCCGAAGAGAGCTCCGCTTTCGGGATCATGGTCCCTTGTCGATCACCGTCAGCGAAACGCCGCCGGCCGCCAATGTCTCGCGCATTCCAGGCCCCGGCTCGCGTCCGGTGAAGACGGCGTCGAACGCGCTGAGATCCGTCAGGAAATGCAGCGCCGTGCGGCCGAACTTGCCGTGATCGACCAGCAGATATTTGCGGGTGGCGGCCGCCATCATCAGCCGCTTGGACTGCACCACCTCCTGGTCCTGATGGAAGGCGGAAACGCCGTGGATGGCCGATGACGACAGGAAGGCAACGTCGGCGCGCAGCGACTTGAGCGAGGCCTCGGCAAGCAGGCCGAAAAAGCCGTGAAACTTCTTGCTGTACTGGCCGCCGAGCGCGATCAGGTTGATGCCTCCGGCGCCGGCCAGTTCCTGGATGACAGCCAGATTGTTGGAGATCACCGTCAGCGGCCGCAAATCGGCGAGATGCCGCGCAATGCCGCCTGCGGTCGAGCCGTCGTCGATGATCACCGTCTGGCCGGGTTCGATCATCGCGACCGCCGCTGCCGCCAGGCGCTGCTTTTCCTCGGTCGCCTGCTTCTGCCGGTAGCGGAAATCGCTTTCGAAGAGGCTGCTCGGCTGGATCGAGGCACCGCCGCGCACCTTGCGCAGGAAGCCGCTTTCCTCGAGTTCGTCGAGATCGCGGTGCACGGTCATCTTCGAGATGCCAAAGCGCAAGGCGAGATCGTCGACGCTCGCCGCGCCGGCGTCCATCAGGAAATCCATGATGCCTTGCCGCCTGGTATCGCTCTTCATCGCAGCCGACCGCCGAACGTGCTCTTTGATCGAGCCCAAAAGATAACAGGTATCGCCGCAAAAGTATCACTAATTTTGTTATAATGAGATATTTTCTTGGGATATATCCACGGCTTTCATCACGGCGCTGTAACAAGAATTGCAGCGGGGACGATCTCTGGCGGTTGCGGTCGCGCCGAAATCCGGCCAGAAGCATCGATGGGCTGAACGATGCGCGGACAGTCCGCAACCACAGGTTCGAAACCAGATACGGGAGACTAATCGTTGGCTCGCATCACACTGAGACAATTGCTCGATCACGCCGCCGAATATGGCTATGGCGTGCCGGCCTTCAACATGAACAACATGGAACAGGGCCTCGCCATCATGGAGGCGGCGGAAGAGACCAAATCGCCTGTCATCCTGCAGGCAAGCCGCGGTGCGCGTGCCTATGCCAATGACGTGGTTTTGGCCAAGCTGATCGATGCGCTGGTCGAAATCCATCCCGACATCCCGGTCTGCATGCATCTCGACCATGGCAACAACGAAGCCACCTGCGTCACCGCGATCCAGCATGGTTTCACCTCGGTGATGATGGACGGTTCGCTGAAGGAAGACGGCAAGTCGCCGGCCGACTACGCCTATAATTCCGGCATCACCAAGCGCGTCGTCGACATGGCGCATTGGGGCGGCGTGTCCGTCGAAGGCGAGATCGGCGTGCTCGGCTCGCTCGAGAGCGGCGGCGGCGAGCAGGAAGACGGCCACGGCATCGAGGGCGCCATCAGCCACGACCAGTTGTTGACCGATCCGGAACAGGCAGTGGAGTTCGTCAAGGACACCCATGTCGATGCGCTGGCGGTGGCCATGGGCACCAGCCACGGCGCCTATAAATTCTCGCGCAAGCCCGATGGCGCGGTGCTGGCCATGAACGTCATCGAGGAGATCCATCGCCGCCTGCCGAACATGCATCTGGTCATGCACGGCTCGTCCTCGGTGCCGGAGGACCTGCAGGAGATCATCAACAAATATGGCGGCCAGATGAAGCCGACCTGGGGCGTGCCGGTGGAAGAGATCCAGCGCGGCATCAAGCACGGCGTGCGCAAGATCAACATCGACACGGACAACCGCATGGCGCTGACCGGCGCCATCCGCAAGGTGCTGACCGAGAACCCGAGCGAGTTCGATCCGCGCAAATATTTGACGCCGGCCATGGCTGCCATGCGCAAGCTCTGCAAGGAGCGCTTCGAGCAGTTCGGCACCGCCGGCAACGCACCGAAGATCAAGCCGCTGCCGGTCTCGGAAATGGCCAAGCGCTACAAGTCGGGCAGCCTCGATCCGAAATTCGGCTGACGACTATCCGACCGGGACAATCCGGTTCAACGGGCGGGCGCCGAACCGGCTCCCGCCCGTTTCTATCCGGCCTTCGGCACGAGGCCGGATCTGCCTGTCTCGATGAAGGGTGCCCAATAGTCGACCGATTCCCGGATCATGGCGACAACCTGGTGATCGACCGGCTCGCGTTCACGGAACGACAGTTCGAGGCAAATCTCATTGTCCGTGCCGCCGCCGCGCCGCACCGTCTCCAGCAGTTTTTCCGGCGTGATGCGACCGTCCTTGTTGTAAGCCGCTGTAAACGGCCAGTGGCCGCCCTTGTTCATCGACGACTGCTTGATATGGATGATCGGCGACTTCTTGGGAAAGGCTTCGGCCCAGGCATAGGGATCGATGTCGGCCAGATTGCTTGAGGTGACGTCGCCATGGTCGATGTCGACCATCATCTCCAGCGGAATGGCCATGCCGGCGGCGTCGATCGCGCTTTGCAACTGCCGGCAGTTCTCGATGGTGTGGCCGAATTCGCGGCCGACCGACATCGGCTCCCAGAACAAATAGCTCAGCCCGGCCGAGCGGGCGTGTTCGGCGACCTCCCGCCAGCACTCCAGTGCGATGTCGAACAGCCGCGCGCGGCGCTCCGGGTCGTCGAAGTCGCGATGGGTGAAGATGGCGAACTGCGTGCCCATGCCGCTGGCGCCAAGCTCGGCGGAGATGTCGGCGAAGGTCTTGAACCAGTCGACATAGTAGCGGCGCACATCCGCGTCGGGATGGCCGAAATGGTTGAGCCGGCCGTAAGGGCCGGTCATGCCCGAAGTGACGCGTACGCCGGTGCGGGCGAGCGCGCCGCGAAACAGCCGGACGAATTTGACGATCGTCGCCGCCGGCCAACCCGGATTGACGAATTCATGCGTGAGCTGAACGTCCCTGATGCCGATGTCGTAGGCAATCGTATCGATCAGGTCGTCCGGCTCGGCGAAGCGGTTGACCAGCGGATTGGTGTTGAGGGAGAGCGTGAAGGCCAAGGTCGCGATCCCTCCTCAGCGCTGTCGCGGGACATTGGCGATGGCGGCCATCAGCCTGCCCTCGCCAGCCGGTTCGTACACCAATGCTCGAAGGCGGCCCTTTCCTCGACCGACAGATGCAGCCCATGCTTGGTGCGCCGTTCCAGGATGTCGGCTGATGTCGCCGCCCACTCCTGGTCGAAGAGATAGTTGGCCTCGCGCTCGAAGAAATCCTTGCCGAAGCATCGCCCCAATCCGGCGAGCGACCCCGTGGCACCGACCAGAAGGCGGGTCCTGGTGCCGTAAAGCCGCCCATAATGCTTGATCAGCGATGCCGGCATCCACGGATACTCACGGCCAAGGTCGCCGAGGAACTGTTCGAAATCGGCATTGGCGATATCGCCGCCGGGCAAATGCACCTTCGCTGTCCAGGGCTTGCCCATCCCGGGAAAGAACGGCGCGATCCTGTCCAGCGCGTGCTCGGCCAGTTTGCGGAAGGTGGTGATCTTGCCGCCGAAGACCGAAAGCAGCGGCGCCTGCGCGTCGGGCGCATCGAGCTCGAAAATATAGTCGCGGGTGACCGCGCTCGGGTTATCGGCATTGTCGTCATAGAGCGGCCTGACGCCGGAGAACGAATAGACGACATCGCTACGCGCAAGGCCGCGCTTGAAATAGCGGTTGACCACCCTGATCAGGTAATCGATCTCGCTCTCATCCGCCGTCACGTCCTCGGGCCGCCCCTCGTAGGGAATGTCGGTGGTGCCGATCAAGGCGAGATCGTTCTGATAGGGATTGATGAAGATCACGCGCTTGTCGCTGTTCTGGACGAGATAGGCATGCCGTCCCTCCCAGAATTTGGGCACGACGATGTGGCTACCCTTGACCAGTCTGACGTTGCGCTTCGAGTTCTGACCGGCCACGCGGTTGACGATGTCGTTGACCCAGGGGCCGGCGGCGTTGATCAGGGCGCGTGCCCGAACCGTCGTCCTGGCGCCGGTCCTGCCATCCCGCATCTCGACGACCCAGAGGCCGTTCTCTCGGCGGGCGGCGGTGCAGGCGGTGCGGGTGAAAATCTTCGCTCCGCGCTCGGCGGCGTCGAGCGCATTGATGACGACGAGGCGGGCATCGTCGACCCAGCAGTCGGAATATTCGAAGCCGCGCTTGAAGCTGTCGTTGATCGGCGCCCCTTCGGGCGCCGTGCGCAAGTCGAGCGTGCGGGTCGCCGGCAGCCGCTTGCGGCCGCCGAGATGGTCGTAAAGGAACAGGCCGAGCCGCACCAGCCAGGCCGGCCGGTCGTCGGGGCTGTGCGGCAGCACGAAGCGCATCGGCCAGATGATGTGCGGCGCCGATTCCAGCAGCACCTCGCGCTCGATCAGCGCCTCGCGCACCAGGCGGAATTCGTAGTATTCGAGGTAGCGAAGGCCGCCATGGACGAGCTTGCCCGAGCGCGAGCTGGTGCCTTCGGCAAGATCGTCCTTTTCGCACAGGATGACGGAAAGGCCGCGGCCCGCCGCATCGCGCGCGATGCCGGCGCCATTGACGCCGCCGCCGACGACAAAGAGGTCGACGATTTCGGTGCCGCCGCTCATCCCGCTCTGGCCTCGATGCCGGATTGGTCTGCCATGACCGCCACGCTCAACATGGATTGACGGGAGGAAGGCCGGCGATGTAGCGGCGCACCTCTTCGGCGGCCTGCTCGGCGGCATAGGTCACGGTGCGCACCGAGGCGCCGGCGATATGCGGCGTCAGCGTCACGTTCGGAAGCTGCAGCAGGGGCCAGTCCGATGGCACCGGCTCGACCGCGAACGTCTCCAGCATGGCGCTGGCGATCTGCCCCGAAACCAGCGCCTCGTAGAGCGCGTCATAATCGACCAGCGGCCCGCGCGCGGTGTTGACGAAGATCACGCCGGGCTTCATCCGCGCGATGGTGTGTTTGCCGATCAGGCCGCGCGTCTCCTCGGTCACCCTGGGATGCAGCGTGACCACATCGGAGCGGGACAGGAGATCATCGAGCCCAACCAGTTCGACGCCGGCATTGCGATCCTCCGCGCTCAACTGCACATAGGGGTCGCTGACCAGGACGTGGCAGCCGAAGGCACGCAGCAGGCGGACCACCTTGGTGCCAATATTGCCATAGCCGACGACGCCGACGGTCATTTCGCCGAGTTCTCGGCCGGTGCGGTCGGCACGGTAGAGATCGCCGCGCCATTCTCCCTTGCGCAAGGCCTCATGGCCGACCCTGATCAGCCGCGTCTCGGCCAGGATGGCGCCGATGGTGAACTCGGCGACGGCAGTGGCGTTGCGGCCGGGCACGTTGACCACGGTGATGCCGTGATCCCTCGCCGCGGCCATGTCGATGTTGATCGGGCCGCCGCGCGAGACCGCAATCAGCTTGAGCCCCGGCAGGCGCCGCATCATGTCCTCCGACAAGGGCGCGAGTTGGGTGACGAGGATCTCGGCATCGCCGATGAAATCGACGACCTCGTCGGGGTGGCCGAAATATTCCTTGACCTTGTCGAGGCCGAGCGCCGGACTGCCGAACTCCATCGGCTCGTCGGGCCAGGCGGTCTGCAATGTGCGGATATCGAGGTCGCCACTCGCGACCTTCTCGATTTTGGCGCGAAACACCTCCGGAAGCATGAAGTTGTCGCCAATGATCGCTATTTTCCTGGGCATACTCGACTTCTCAATTTGCCTGCACTGAAGCCATCGCGCGCCAGACCGGCCGCAACGCCTGGTGCGCCAACATGTAGGATGGGGTCATCTTGTCGTAGATCGCGGCGAGATCGCGGTCGTTCGGCTCCGCCTCGCCAAGCAACGGCGTCACCCATTCGCCAACGCACGCGTCCATCGACGGGTAGAGCCCGACGCCGACCGCGGCGATCATCGCCGCACCCGCGGCACCCGCCTCCTCACGCGCGCTGGTACGGATATCGGCGCCCAGCGCGGCACCAAGGATCTTGCGCAGCGCCGGGCTTCTGGCGGCGCCACCGGTGAGGCGGACTTCGCGCGGCAGCGGCCCCATGGCGGCGTAGCAGTCGCGCGCGGCGAACGCCAACCCCTCGAAGACGGCGCGGACGAGGTCGGCATAGCCGTGCCGCGAGGAAATGCCGACGAAGCCTGCCCTGGCATTGGCATCGACGAACGGCCCGCGCTCGCCGGCTTCCGACACATAGGGCTGGTAGAGCAGCGAGGCCGGCTGCGAGGCCGCGATCCAGGCATCGACCAGCGCGATCATCTCGCCATTGCTGCGCGTAATGCCTTGCGAGGCGAGGATGCCCGAGGCGAGCCCGAGGACCCAATCGATGTTGAGCGTCGCCGCCATGTTCGACTGCATCTGGGCGAACACGCCGGGCGCTGGCATTGCCATCGTATAGCCGGTCGCCGCTTCGTTGAGCTGCACGTCGTCGGGGGTTTCGGCCAGCCGCATGTGCATGCCGGTGGAGCCGATGATCGAGCAGCCGGGCTTGCGCTCGCGGTCGAGCAGGCCGGCGCCGAGCGCCGTGCAGACGACGTCGACATAGCCGAGCACCACCGGCGTGCCGGCCAGCATCCCGGTGGCGTCCGCCGCCGCCTGTGACAGGCCGGTGCTGTGCCTTGTGCCGTCGACGATCGGCGGCAGCAGGTGCCTGAGATCGGAAACGCCGAGCACGTCGAGCACCTCGTCGCTGTAGTCGCGGGTGTGGAAGTCGCCGAAGGTGAACGTTCCCTCGGACGGGTCGGTGGCGCGCTCGCCGGTGAGCTTGAAATAGAGCCAGTCCTTGCAGTGGAACGCGGTTGCCGCCTTGCCGAGCATTTCGGGCATGTTGCGCTTCATCAACACGAACTGCGAGCCCTGCTGGCAAGCGGCGAGCCCGCTGCCGGTCTTTTCGAAGCGCAGCCGATCCTCGGGACGCGCGCGGATTTCCTCGACGATTGCCGCCGCGCGCGCGTCGAGCCAGAGCCAGCCCTTCGCCACCGGCTCGCCCTTGCCGTCGATCAGCCAGGTGCCGTCGCCCTGCCCGGTCACCGCGATCGCCACGGTCCGGCTGGCGAGATTGGGCACCTTGTCGGCGAGCTGGCGCAGGGTTGTGGCGGCATCGCTCCATGTTCGCGTCAAATCCTGTTCGGCGCCGCCACCCGGCAACGTCTCATAGTGGTTCGGCAGCGCGGCGGCGGCGATCTGCCGGCCCGCCGTGTCGAAGGCGATGGATTTGATGATTGACGTGCCGGCATCGATGCCGATCAGGACATCACCCATCACGCAAGCTCCCTGCCGTGCGAAATGGCCTCGCCGCTCGCCTGGTCGAAGACGTGCAGGTTCCCAGGATCGATGCTGACGTTGATCGGCGCACCCAGATCCAAGCGCGTGCGGTCATGTTCGACGAGGACCAGCGAACCGCCAGCAAAGTCGGCGGCGATATGGGTCTGGTCGCCGAGCCATTGGTTGGCCGAGACCCTGGCGGGAACTCCCTCCTTCGAGCGCCGCACGGCGTAGGGCCTGATGCCGATGACGACCCTCTCGCGGCTCAGCAGTTGATCGCGGACGGGAGCGCTGAAGGCGTCCTTGTCATAGTCGAGCGACAGGCCGTCGGGCAGCCGCAGGCTGATACGGCCGACAGTAGCGCCGACATAGGCCTCGAAGACGTTCATCGGCGGTTCGCCGACGAAGGTGCCGGTGAACAGGTTCGCGGGGCGCTCCTTGATCTGGTCCGGCGTGTCGAACTGCTGAAGCACCCCGCCCTCCATCACGGCGATGCGGTCGGCAAGCGCATTGGCCTCGGTCTGGTCGTGGGTGACCAGGATCGCGGTCAGGCCGCGCTCCTTGATGAAGTGCTTGATGCGGCCGCGCAGCACGGCGCGAAGCTGCGGTTCGAGCTGACCCATCGGCTCGTCCAGCAGATGCAGGTCGGCCTCCCGGATCAGCGCCCTGCCAAGGCTGGCGCGCTGCTGCTGGCCGCCGGAGATGGAGCTCGGATAGCGCTCCAGTATGTCCTCGATCTCGAGCAACTTGGCGATGCTGGCGACCTTGGCATCGACCTCGCTCTTCGGCAACCTCGTCGCCTTGAGCGCGAAAGCCATGTTCTCGCGCACGGTCAGCGGCGGATAAAGCGAATAACCTTCGAAGGCCATCGCCACGTTGCGCCTGACCGGCGGCAGAGTATGCACCTGCCGGCCACCGACCGAGATCGCACCGCGCGACACCTCTTCGAAGCCGGCGATCATGCGCAGCGTCGAGGTCTTGCCGCAACCCGACGAGCCAAGCAGGGCGACGATCTCGCCCTTGCCGATTTCCATCGTCAGCTTCTTGACGGCATGAACGCCCCGGTCGATCGGACCATAGAACTTGTCGACACCGGAAATGGTGAGTGCGCTCGGGCTCATGCCGCTTCTCCGCTGCGCAGATTGAGGACGTTCTTGGAGCCGATGCGATCGCCGCTCGCCTGATCGAACAGCAAGGCGCTCTTGCCGTCGACAGCGATGTGGGCCTTGCCTTCGCTGCGGCCCGGCGTTCCGGCCGGACGCGAGACCAGGATCTCGCGGCCGCGCACGGTGCGCACCAGCGTGACGATCTTCTCGTTGAGCGGCGTCTCGGCCTCGATCGTCACCGGAATGGCGCCGGGCACGCCTTCCTCGACGAAGCCAAGCGCTTCGGGCCGCAGGCCGATCACGCAGTCACGGCCGACCGCCGTTTCATAGGCCCCGGCCAGATGGACCTGGACGTTGGACAGGCCGACATAGATGCCCTTGGCGTCGCGCGCGGGCTTGACGTCGAGCAGGTTGATGGTGGGATCGCCGAACAGCCGCGCGATCTCGATGTTGGCCGGCTCGCGATAGATCTGCTCGGGCGTGCCGAGCTGCCTGATGACGCCTTGCGACATCACCGCGATGCGGTCGCCGAGCGCCATGGCTTCCTTGTAGTCCTGGGTGACGTAGACGACGGTGGCACCGCGATCGGCGAGCAGCCTCGGAAGTTCGAGGCGCATCTCGAAGCGCAGCTTGGCGTCGACATTGCGCAAGGGATCGTCGAGCAGCAGAAGCGGCGGCGAGCCGACCAAAGCGCGGGCAAGAGCCGTACGCTGCTTCTGGCCATTGGAGAGCGCACGCGGCTTATGGGAAAGCACATGGCCGATCTTCAACAGCTTGGCGACGCTCTCGACACCGGCCTTGATCGTGCCTTGCGACGAACGCTTGGCCGCCAGCGGCGTGGCGATGTTGTCGAAGGCGGTCATATGCGGAAACAGGGCGAAATTCTGGAACGCCATGCCGACGCCGCGGAACTCCGCATCGACGTCGGTCATGTCGTCGCCGCCGATGAATATCTTGCCTTCGTCGGGGTCGATGACGCCGGCAACCAGCCGCAGCAGCACCGTCTTACCGGCGCCCGAGGGGCCGAACAGGACGAGGGTTTCGCCGTCGGCAACCGTGAGCGACAGATTGTCGAGCACGGTCTGGCTCTTGTAGCGCTTGACGACATTTTTAAGTTCGAGGCTGGCCATATCTATCCTTTCACCGCGCCAAGCGACAGGCCTTCGACGAGATAGCGCTGCGCATAAAGCGCAAGCGCCAGGGTCGGCGTGATCGAGAGCACGATGGCCGCCGAAATCTGGCCGTACTGGATGCCCGAGGAAGTGATGAAGGCAAGCGCGCCGACCGTCACCGGCTGCTTGTCGGCCGAGGCCAGCACCAGCGCGAAGACGAAATTGTTCCAGGCGAAGATGAAGGCGAGCAGGCCGGCGGCGGCAATGCCGGGGCCGGCGAGCGGCAGCGCGATCTTGCGGAAGGTGGCGAACCAGGAATGGCCGCCGATGCGATAGGCATATTCGATGTCGGCCGGAATATCCTCGAAATAGCCGCGCACGATCCACAGGATCAACGGCAGGCAGATCAGCTGGTAGACCCAGATCAGCCCGATATAGGTGTTGGCGAGCCCCAGCTTCTGGAAATAGAGGGTGAGCGGCAGGAGCACCAGCAGCGCCGGCGCGAACTTGAACGACAGCAGCGTGAAGGCAATGTCCTCCGAGCCGCGAAATTTGTGCCGCGCAAAGGCGTAGGCCGCCGGCACGCCGAGCAGCAGCGAGACCGCGACCGATGTCACCGACAGGAACACCGAATTCCACAAATTGCGCATGAAGGCGATGTCGAGCGTGCCTGCGGCGGTCATCAGCTTGCCGGTGATCAGCGCGGTATAGTTGGCGAGCGTCGGCTCGAAGATCAGCTGCGGGGGAATGCGCAGGATGGTCTCGTTGGTCTGGAACGACATCATGAAGATCCAGACGATCGGGAACATGAAGAAGGTCACGACCAGCGTCAGCGCCACGCCGCGCAGGATGCGTTCGAGAAGCGAGGTGTGTTCCATCGCCGCCTCCTATGCCTGTCCACGGGCGCGTTCGCGCAGCCGCAGCCAGTTCTTGATGAAGATGTTGGAGAGGAAATAGGTGATCGCCCACAGGATGATCATCAGCGCCGCCGAACGGCCGACATTGGTCGACTGGAAGAAATTGAGATAGGCCTCGACCTGGAAGACGGTCAGCGTGTCGCCCGGTCCGCCCTGCGTCATGGCATAGATGATGTCGAACTGCTGGATGGAATCGAGCAGCCGGAACAGTGTCGCCGTCAGGATATAGGGCGTCAGCATCGGCAGCGTGATGCGGAAGAAGACGAAGCTCCGCGGCACGCCATCAAGCGCGGCGGCCTCGAAAGGCTGCGTCGGCAGGCTGCGCAGGCCGGCAAGCAGCAGGATCATGATGAACGGCGTGTAGACCCAGATGTCGACGAGCACGACGGTGAACAGTGCCGTCGACGGCGAGGAGGCCCAGCGGAAATCCTGCAGACCGATCAGGCTGGCGAGATAGCTCAGCACGCCGAAGCCGGGATTGGTCATCAGCTTCCACATCAGCGCGGCAAGCGCGGGCGCCGTCATCAGCGGCATCAAGAGCATGATCGAGATGAAATTGTTCAGCGTCGAGCGCTTCTGCAGCAGCAGGGCGATGGCGAGGCCCAGAAGCAGTTCCAGCACGACGGTGGTGCCGGCATAGAGCAGCGAGACCTTGAGCGTGTTCCAGAACTTCGGGTCGGTGAAGAAGGAGATGTAGTTGTCGCCCCAGTTGAACTGGCGCGCCCAGGGCTGGCTCAGCCGGTAGCGCTGGAACGAATAGACCACCGAGGTCAAGAACGGGATCAGGATGCCGATGCAGACCAGCAAGGCCGGCAGGCTGAGCACATACGGCAGCACCCTTTTGCTGATCCTGAAGCCGGATGGCTTGTGCCTTTGCGATACCACCGCAGTCATCGAGCTGCTCCGTTGTTACTGTCGCTTCGCCCCTGCCGGCCGCCCAAGGGAGCAAGGCGACCGGTCGGGCGAAATGGCGGGCTTTTTTTCGATCATCGGATTTTCCCAAAACCGGATTCCACTTTTGGGTCCGATGCTCGCTTTTTCTCGAGCATCGGATTTTCCCAAAACCGGATTCCACTTTTGGGTCCGATGCTCAAGGCACCGCATCGCAAAAAAGAAAAAGTGTTATGAGGGCCGGCCCGCCAAGCAGGCCGGTCCTCGTTGCGACTTAACCGAGACCGGCTTCCTTGAGCTGGCCGTTGATGCTTTCGGCCAGCTTGTCGAGGCCCTCGTCGACCGGCACCTCCTTGGACACCATCTTCTGCAGCGTTGCCGCCCATTCGGTGGTGAGGTCGAAGAACAGCGGCTGCGCGGTGAACTTGATGCTGGCGCCCGGCGCCGAAGCGTCGAACATTTCGACGTAGCCGGGATAGCTCTTGTTCAGCTTCTCGCGGAACATCTCGTCCTTCCAGACCGACTGGCGGACCGGATTGACGAAGTCCATCTTGGTGGCGCCGAACAGCCCATGCTCCGGCCCCGAGGCCCATTGCATGAAGTACCAGGTAGCGTCCTTGTCCTTCGAGAAGTTGGACATCGAGAGCGACCAGATCCAGATGTTCGGCGTCGGCGCCTTGGCGTCCGGGTTGGCCTTGAAGGAGGCGAAGGCAAGCTTCCCGGCCATCTTGTTGTCGCCGCCATTCATGAAGTAGCCGAGGATGTCGGCGTCGAAGATCATGGCCGAGGCGCCGGCGCCAAGATCGGTTCCGACCTGATACCAGGTGTAGGTCGACCAGTCCTTGGGGCCGCTCTCCTGGATCATCTGAACCCACTGCTTGTGGAAAGCCTTGGATTGCGCGGTGTTCATGGCGGCCGACAATTTGCCGTCGGCCGACACATTCAGGTCCTTCTGGTCGAAGTTGGCGTAGGCCGACAGGAAGCCCGGATGGATCGTCGCCCAGGAGCGCGAGCCGCGCACGCCGATGCCGTAGACACCGCCGCCGACATCCTTGGTGAGCTTGGCCGCGGCGGCCACCATCTCGTCCATGTTGCCGGGGACCTTGACGCCCGCCTTGTCGAACATTCCCTTGTTGTAGGTGATGTTGTTCTGCTCGAAGCCCCACGGAATGCACCACTGCTTGGCGTCCTCCGAACCCAGCGCGCCGCCCGGCTTGCCGTTCCAGGCACAGGAATTCCTGACGCCGGGCAGGAAGTCGTCCCAGGCATAGTTCGGGTTGGTCTTGGCCGGGTCCTTGATCCATTCGTTGAGGTCGGTGATCCAGCCAGCGGGACCATAGGTCCAGGTCATGTAGGCGCCGGTCATGAAGGCATCGTATTCGGGCGAGCTTGCCGACAGTGCCGCCGTGACCTTGTCGAAATAGACGTCTTCGGGGAATACGTCATAGACGACGTTCATGCCGGTCAGCTGCTTGAAGTTCTCCAGATCGGCGATCATGGCATCGGCATAGGGATGCTTGTTGAGCAGGAGCTTGATGGTCTTGCCCTTGTGCGCCTGCCAGTCGAAGTCGGCGGCCAGCGCCCGGGTCTGCCCCAGATTGAGCAGCGTGCCGGCGGTGCCGGCGGCAAGGCCCATCGCACCCAGCCCCTTGATCAGTCCGCGACGGTCAACTTGTCCGCGCAGGAAGGCGTCAATGAGGTCTTTCTCTTTCTCATGCATTTCGTCTTCTCCTCCACAGGGTAGGTTCAACTGAACGGTTGCCGGCTACCCGACCGGCGTCTCTTCCACGAGCGATCGTGCCGTCCGCTCGTCGGTTATCAGGCCCTTGAGATAGCGGCCTTCCAGCACCGCCTTGATGGCACGAACCTTGATCTTGCCGCCGGCGACGGCGACGATCCGGCGGCTGGCAATGTCCTCACGCGCCAAAGCCAGCGCCCGGTTGGAAACGGTCGTCGCCACCGCATTGCCGGCGCCGTCGAAGAAATGGCCAAGCAATTCGCCGACGCCGCCATTGCGGCGGATCTCCTCCATCTCGCCTTTCTCGATCATGCCGGTGGCGACCAGGGACGCCTCGCGTTCGGCCGTACCGACACCAGCAAACAACAGGTCGGCGGATCTGGCGAGATCGAAGACCTCGCTGATGCCCTTCTGGCCGAGCAGGACAGTCCGGTCTTCGGCCGTATTGGCGAACATCGGCACCGGCATCACATAGGCTTCGGCGCCGGTGCGCTCGGCGAGGCGGTGGATGACATCATGCGGATTGGCCGAGAATTTCCGCGTCAGGCCGCCAAGCAGCGAAACGAAGCGGATCCGGTCGGTCGAGGTGCGCGGCAGATATTCGACGCACGCGGCCAGCGTGCGGCCATGGCCGACGCCGATCAGCGCCTGCTCGCCACGTTCGATCTCACGCTTGAGGAACTGCGCGCCGGCGATGCCGAGCGCCTTGAGCGGCAGATCTTCGGCGTCAAAATCAGGAACGACTTCGCAGTAGTCGAGGCCGTAGCGGCGGGACAGTTCGTCCTCGAGTTCGACGCATTCCGAAACTTCGCCGTCGATATAGACCTTCACCAGCCCTTCCTGGTTGGCCTTGGTGATGAGGCGATGGGCCTTGAGGCTGGTCAGCCCCAGGCGCTTGGCAACCTCGGACTGGGTCATGCCGCCGGCGTAATGAAGCCACGCGGCACGCGCCGCCATGCTGCTTTCATCGTCGCGCAGGAGACCGTTGCCGAACCCTACCATTTCCACCCTATGATATTTTTATCAGTTGCTGCAAAATTTTTCACAAGGCTTCGCCAGAGTCAAGCGTCGCCGTTCAAATCGCGTGGCGTCGTGGTTTTGCCGAGCCGCCCGGGCGTCCCGCCGGAACTTCGGGAGCGAGAAAAGGTTTTTAGATCGACATTCCGGTGTCGCGGCATGCCAGGAAGGCACGGGCCAGGAAGGAGCATGTCATGAGCAAGGATAGTGACAGGGAAGGACCGATTTTTTCCGGAGAAAATGCACGGCAAGGCGAAATCATCCTGCGCACACGCACGCAGCGCATCATCTTCATCGCCGGCCTGGTCGGCATTTTCGTGCTGGCATTGGTGCTGACTTTCGCCGCCCGGTGACCGGTGCGCGAGGTGTTGACTGTGGGCGGGAAGCATCCCGCCGCAAGGAACCAACAATGTTCGAGCCGTTTTGCTGCGATATGCCGCTTCACCCGACCTGGCCCGATCTCGCCGCACGCCTGTTGCTCATCATGGTCGCCGGTTTCCTGATCGGCCTGAACAGGGAAGCGCGCGGCCACACCGCCGGGCTTCGGACGACCATCCTGGTCGGCCTTGCGGCCGCGATCGCCATGATCCAGGCCAACCTGCTGCTCGACGCGACGGGCAAGGGAGCGGACTTCTTCGCCCGCATGGATGTGCTGCGTCTTCCGCTCGGCGTCCTGACGGGCGTCGGCTTCATCGGCGGCGGCGCCATCCTTCGCCGGGGTGACCTTGTGACCGGCGTAACCACCGCCGCCACGATGTGGATCATGACAATGATCGGACTGGCGTTTGGCGGCGGCCAGTTCGGCCTTGCGGGAGTTGCGACCCTGCTGACCTTGATAACGCTTCAGGCGCTGAAATGGGTCGACCTCAGGATTGCGCGCAACCACCATGCGATCCTGTCGGTCTCCTGGGCGTATGGGTCCCCGCCCGACCTTCAGGAGATGGTGCGACCGCTTGGCTATCGCGCGCGTCTCGCCATGATGGAGCACGATCCCGGCCGCGACCGCTTCGTGTACTCGTTCAATATCGAGTGGAAACAGCCCGATGCGATCGAACCGGCGACGGAAATCCTGGCGCTGGTCGCCCGGCAATGCGAGGTCGAGCGGTTTGAACTGATCGGCGAGAAGGCGTCCTGAGCGGCCGAGCGTTGCTGGCCGACGCGCCTACGCGCCGGCCGGGGAACCGTCTACCTCGGCGCGAACCAGCTTGATGTCGGCGCCTGCCGCCCATGCGCCAACATCTTCCCGTCGCAAGGCGGCCGCCATCATGTCTGGAAACAGATCCGGCGTGCAGGCGAAGACCGGGATGCCGAGTGCCGCCACCGACCCGGCCATCTGGGGGTCATAACCCGGCCTGCCCTGGTCGGTCAGCGCCAACAGCACCACGGCATTGACGCCTGAGCGGATGAGTGCCGCCAGTCGCTGCAGCAATTCCTGGCCGTTGCCGCCTTCATAAAGGTCGGTGATCAGCACCATATGCGACTTGGTCGGCCGCTCGATGCGATCAGCGCAATAGGCGACGGCCTGGTTGATGTCGGTGCCGCCGCCGAGCTGCACGCCGAACAGGACTTCGACGGGGTCGCTGAGCTCCTCGGTCAAGTCGACGATGGCCGTGTCGAAGCAGACCAGCTTGGTCCGCACCACCGGCAAGGAGGCCATCACGGCGGCGAATATCGATGCGTAGATCACCGAGCTTGCCATCGAGCCCGACTGGTCGACGCACAGCACCACCTCATCCAGATCGACCAGCCTTCGCTGCTTGCGCATGAAGCCGACCAGCTTCTCCGGGACGATGGTTTTGTGCTCGGGCTGATAATGACGGAGATTGGCCGAGATGGTGCGCTGCCAGTCGATGTCGCGCTGGCGCGGACGGTTGGTGCGCTGCGACCGGTCGAGCGCGCCACGGATCGCCTCGGCGGTCTTCTGTTCCAGCCGCTGCATCAGCTTGGCGACGATTTCGGCAATGATCGTTCGCGCAATGTCCTTGGTCTTGGACGGCATGACCGAGCGCAGCGAGATCAGGTCGGCGACGAGGTTGACGTCGGCCTCGATCGCCTTGAGGAATTCCGGCTCCATCAGCATCTGCTTCAGGTTGAGCCGTTCGAAGGCGTCCTTCTGGACGATCTGCACGACCTGCGCGGGAAAGAACGATCTGATATCGCCCATCCATTGCGCCACTCGTGGTGCCGATCGGCCAAGCCCGCCGCGGCGCTTGCGCGGATCGGCAGCCGTATCGCCGGCGCCATCGCCATAGAGTGCATCGAGCGCTGCCGACAGCCGCTTGTCGGTGTCGGACAGCGCCGACGAGGTTTCGTCATCGGCACCGATCGCCAGGCGCCAGCGGCGCTCCCGTCCGTCGACGGCAGGTTCGTTTTCGCCGATATCAGCCTCGTCATCCATTGCCGTTCCCGCTCATCAGCAAAGGCCCAAGCCGTTCCAGATGCCGGCGCCAGGCCTCACCACCATCTGGCGTCGGCGTCAGCCCTGCCGGCAGGCATCTGACACGGCCGAGCACCGCCTCGATCAGCCGCCGCCGCTCCATCGAGTCCAGATGGGAAAAGACCCGGCGCAACAGTGGCAGATGCGCAATGAAGGCGTCTTCATCGAGGGATTTGAGCCAGGCATCGACTGCGCCGCGCAGGCTTTCGTCATAGATCAGCCGTTGACCGGCGGTGCTGAAGAACCCCTCGAAGAACCCCGCGGCCTCGATGACCGGCGTGCCCGGCGACAGGCGCCGCGCGATCAGGGCGGCCGCCGCATCGGCGGACAGATGGCCGGCCTCGTAGAGCAGATGCGCGGCACAGCCCGCCACCAGTGCGGTCGATCGCGATCCGTCCAGCACGGCTGCCAGCCCACCGCGCCAGGCGTCCAGAACGTCCTGTCCAGGTTCGACCAGTTTGATTGCCTCATCGGCCCTGCGCATCGCATCGACCAAGGCCGTCGAAGCCTGGGCATCGAGATCGCGGGCGGCATAGGGAAGCGCGATGGCGCCTTCGACGATCAGCCGCTCCAGCAGGCCGGACAAGCGTGCGGTTTCGGTCTTGCGGGCTTCACCGTAGCGAATGATATCTGCAAGCGGCGGCACCGATGCCAGGATTTCGAGGCATTCGCTGCTGTGCGCCGCGCGTTCCTCCAGTGCCGCCAAACCGGCGATCGAGGCCTCCGACAGGTTTGCCGTGATGGCGCCTTGAACCAGTCCTGCCAGCGCATCGAGCGAGGTCGCCGCGCCGATCATCTGGATCAGCCGGCCGTTAGCGGCTTTTTCGATGGTCGGGCCATGGACCAGGTTCTCGACCAGGCGAACGGCATATTCCGGCTCCCATGACAGGGACCAGCGCTCGCGAAAGGTGCCGCGGCTGCGGCCGCTGTCGGTCAGTTTTCCCCAATGCACGCCAAGCACATTCAGCCGGCGCAGCAAGGTCGAGCGAAACAGCCCGCTTTCGCTGCGCAAGTCTACCGACAGTTCGCGCTCCAGCGCCTCGGGCTTCAGCCGCGCGGCCTTCTGATTGCGCTGCAGGTCCTCGATCAGCGGCGCCAGCGGTGTATCCGGCGGAATTTCACCGACATCGGCGCCCAAAAGCAGCTCGGCTTCGACCAGCGCCCACAATACCGCTTCGCCGTTGAACAGGGCAGCGATTGCCGCATCGCGCAATTCTTCGAAACCAGGCTTTGGCCGATCGCGAATCACGGCCAGCGTGCGGGCCACCCTTTCGGCTTCAATCAGCGAGGCGGTCGAGACCATGTGTCCCTTCGCCCTCAACACCGCCGCGATCATGGCAAGCCACAGGGTCGCCGCGTCATGCCGGCCGCGGGTGCGCCACAGATGCTTGCACCAGCCGGGAGCAACAACACCGGCGCCATAACCGAAGCCGAGCGCCAGACGCGGACCCGTCCATGGCGCCCAGGTCATCGTGCTTTTGCGCCGGGCAAGCCCCTTGAGCAGGGCGTGATCCTCCTTCTGCGGGCGGGTCGCCTGCAGTGCCGGCACATGGAAGGCGCCGCAGACGACAGCGATCGGTCCGTCGAATTCCTTGCGCGCGGCAGCGATTTCAAGCCGCATATGGGCCTCGCGTCTTGCCTCGAATTCGGCAAGCGGACCTTCCCCCTCGCGCAGCGTCGTCATCGCGTCGGCTATTGCCGCGAAAATGGGACCGGGTTGCGGGTTCTGCTCGATGATATCGGACCACCAGCTCTCGCCATCCTCGTAGCCGGCGGCTTGCGCCAGCGTGCCGATCGGGTCACGCAAATGCGGTGCGAGTGCGGACCCGACCTCGGCTTTCGTCTCATCGGTATCGGCCTCTTCCTTGGCCTCAGCCGGTGCGACCCGGGCCGAGGACGGCAAGTCGATGAAGCGAACTGTCGCGTTGTTGGCGACCGCCCAGAGCGTCGCCTGATATTCTGGCGAGAACTCGGCGAAGGGCCAGAAGCTGGTCGAGGCCGGATCGTCTTCGGGATAGCAAAGCAGTGCCACCGGCGGCTGCATTTCGGGGCGGGCGAGCAATGGCAGCAGCGCCGAGGCGTCAGCCGGCCCCTCGATCAGCACGGCGAGCGGTTTCAACTCCTGCAACGCCCGCACCAGGCTCGCGGCGGAGCCGGGGCCGTGATGGCGGATGCCGAAATAGGAAACGTCGCCTATTGCCATGGCGTCAGATCGCGGCGTTCAATGCCGCGTAATAGCCGGCATAATCCGGCCGCTTCTTGAGCACGGTCTCCAGATATTCCTCAAGCACAAGCTTGTCCTGCACCGGGTCTTTCACGATCGCACCGACAAGGCTGGCGGCGAGGCCTTCAGCGCCAAGCTTACCGCTGTCGAACCAGGCCGCCTGGCTCAGACCGCCGACCATGGTCGCAATCGCTTCGGCCGTGGATAGCGAGCCGGACGGCGTCTTCAACGTCACCTTGCCGTCCGATGTCGCGCCGGAGCGAAGCTCGCGGAAAATGGTCAGCACGCGGGCGATCTCCTCGCCGACATTCTTCGGCACCGGCAGGTCGAGACCGCCAGCCATCTCGCCGACGCGCTTGGAGACGATCGCCACTTCCTCCGCCATGTCTTCCGGCAGGGGCAGCACGACGACATTGAAGCGGCGCTTCAGCGCCGAGGACAGTTCGTTGACACCCTTGTCGCGGTTGTTGGCGGTGGCAATGATGTTGAAACCGCGCTGGGCATAGATCGAGGTGTTGAGCTCGGGGATCGGCATCATCTTTTCTGACAGCACGGTGATCAGCGTGTCCTGCACGTCCGAGCCCATGCGCGTCAGTTCCTCGAGGCGACAGAGCTTGCCGTCCTGCATGGCGCGGTAGAGCGGCGTCGGCACCAACGCCTCCTGGCTGGGGCCTTTGGCCAGAAGCTGCGCATAGTTCCAGCCATAGCGGATCTGGTTCTCGTCGGTGCCGGCCGTGCACTGCACGATCAGCGTCGAATCCCCCATGATGGCAGCCGCAAGATGCTCCGACACCCAGGATTTGGCGGTGCCGGGCACGCCGAGCAACAACAGCGCGCGGTCGGTCGCGAGCGTCGCCACGGCGGTTTCCATCAGCCGGCGGCGGCCGACATATTTGGGTGTTATCAGCGTGCCGTCGTCGGCCTTCCCGCCGAGCAGGTAAGTCAGCACCGCCTTTGGCGACAGGCTCCAGCCGGCGGGCTTCTGCCTGTCGTCATTGCGCGCGAGCGCCTGCAATTCGGCAGCGTAGGCCTGCTCGACCGGAAGACGGATGGCTGCGTTCATTTGCTGTTCTCCGCAAGGATCATGTGTTGGTTCAAGGCCCGGCCAAGGATGCGTTGAGACGCAAAAGGCCGAGCGAAGGTGCTGCCGGCGCCATGCCGGCCGCGACGACATCGCCGATCAACTTTTCCGCCGCCTCCGCGGTAGTGAGAAAGCCCAGCATTTCCAGGAGCTGATCAACGCCTCGCTTCACGGCGTCATCGTTTCCCGCAACGGCGGCGCGAAGTGCCGGGAGCGTCTTGCCGTTTATCAGGTCTCCCCATTCCAGCCAGCCTGCTTCGACGCCTTCGACTTGGGTGAGCGCGCCAAGATGCTGCGTGTCCTTCAGGATCAGCCTGACCAGGACACGCTTCCTGCTTCTGTCCAGACGCGGCATTAAATGGAGGACCAAGAGTGCAGGCTTGCCGCCTTCGGCAACAAGCGTGTCTGCCATGTGCGTGACCGCGGCATCGCTGCCTGACGCCGCGGCCATGCGCGCGACAAGGACATCGGCATTGTTGTCCGCGCCGAACTGCCATGCCCCGATGAAGTCGGATTCGGTGACACCGAAGCGCGCGGCAAGATCAACCATATTGCAGGTTTCGAACAGTTCGGCGCGGCGGCGTTCCTGCGCCGGGGACTTCAGCTTTGCCGGCGTGTAGGTGGTACGGCGGCGGATGAAGCCGGATTTGCCCTCAGCAATGAAGGCCGCGAGCTCCGCCACTGGATCTTCCGGTCCGCCATCGCCTGGCTGGCCGTGCTCGCCCAACCGTGCCAGCAGCCGGCCGGCCAATTCGCGCACCTTGCCGGAGCGATCGGCGGACAGGCTTTTCAGGAAGGGCACGTCATCGGATCCGAGGCCGAAGTGCATGAGTTCGATGAGTGCAAGCCTCACCTCCGCCGGCTCGCTTGGGCCCTTGGTTTCGATCAACTGCCGGGCCGAGGCTGGCGCGGTGCGGCGCATATCGGCCAGCGCACTGCGGCGCGCGGCCGGATAGAAATCGTCCCAGTTCTGCGCCGTCAGTTGCTCCAGGCTTGTGTGTTTTTCGCCATCCACCCCGGCCTGCCAATCGATCCAGGGCGCATAGACATCCGGGCTGGTCTGATCCGACGCGGCGGGCATCCAGTCCATCGGATGCAGCACGAAGCCGCGGCTGGCGACGAGGGCCACCACACGCGACTTGGTTCTGGCGTCGGCGGCGTGTTTCAGCGCTGCCCGCACAACCGGCCGCAGCCGCTCTGGCAGCATCGGCAAGGCAAGCTCGGGCAACGGCGGGCGCCGCTTCAGCGTTTTCGGCGCGGCCGGCCGCAAGGCGATTTCTAGGGCTTGCGCGGCGATCGCCAACAGCCGGCGTTCACGCTCGTCGGGGTTTGCACTGCCGGCAATCTCCTTCCACGCGGCCGGAGCCAGGTCGAAGCTTGTCCCACCGGTGATCCAGCTGTCGCGCATCGTCGCGAGCCCTGTCTGCTCGATCTCGTTCACGACAGATCAAGCCTCCCGAACCCGCTTTGCGCCGCCAGCAAAAGAAGCCGGCTGCCGCTCCAAAGTCCGGCCGTCGCCGTGAGGTCCAGCCCAAGCAACGTCGGGCTGACGGTATCGGCAATCGGCAAGGCGATGCCGTGCGGATCATCAGCGGATTGCCACCAGGCATCGCCCCGATCATCCTTCAGGATCGCGCCGGGCGGCAGCATGACAGGACAGTCGGTGAGCCAGGGGGCGATATCCTGGTAAGCAACATGGGCCGCGAGCGGATCGGCTATGTCAAAGCCGAAATCCGGCCATTCGCCCGACGAGATATCGCCTTTGCGATCGACCACGAGCGCGCGCAGCGGCTGGCGTGCCGGATAAAAGACCAGCCGGGCATCGAAGCGATCCCCCGGTGTGAAAGCGTTGGAACGACGGCCGGCAGAGGCCGGAAAATAGTCGAGCAGGAGTGCAAATCGCGGACTGGCGCTGTTCAGGTCGAGCAGCCAGGTCGAGTGACTGACAAGACCATCACGGCGGGTTTCGATCTTCTCGCCGAGCACCTCCCAGGCGCTTTCGACCTGCGTCGCGTCGGGATTTGCCAGCACCTGCTCGCGGCTTTCGGAGCTCGATACCAGCCGCTTCAGCTCAGCGTCATCAGGCGTCAATCGCCAGGCCTTGGCCAGCAGCACAAGCTTGCCGAGTTCGCGGATCGCCGCGTCCGGGCGCTCCTCGTTGCGCAACCCCATCAGCCGTGACGGAATCTCGTCGATGCGGCCGGCAAGCGCTGTCGCCTTCATGTCGACCAGCCGCGCCGCGATGCGGCGGCAACGATCACTGCTGTTGTCGACAAAACCGGCAAGGCCGAGCCGCAACTGATCCGATATCCATTGATCGAGTTCGTCCAAAGCCGCTGAGACCGCGGAGCGCGTATCCTGGGCGCGCTTGCGCTGCGCGGCTTCGCGGCGCTCGACCGAGGCCGCGTCCTCGGCAGCGATCGTTTCATCGTCGCGCGAGGCCTCGCCGATGCTCTTGCCTCCCGCACCGGGCGCTGGTGCCTGCGAGGTGGTTTTCCGGCGACGGCCGAGCCAGTCATTCACCCATTCGGGCGTCGAGCCGGCGCCGGCAAAACTGGCTGGCGAGGTGGCGGCGATCCACATCAGCGCCAATGTGTGCTTGCAGGGAAATTTTCGCGACGGACAGGTGCATTTGTAGCCGTGGTCGCCGGTGTCGACGACGACGCGATAGGGATTGGAACCGGAGCCCTGGCATTCGCCCCAGATGAGCGCCAGCTGCTCGTTCTTTTCAAGCCGTGGCCAGTTCGATTGCTTGGTCAACTTGGAAGCGGCGCTCAACGACGCCTGATCGGGCGCAAGCGCCTCGATGGTTTTCAAGTCAAATTCCAAGCCGCGCCCCTCGTCGCTCGAACGAATGCCGGTCGCCAGTATAGATGGCCATCCGTGACGGATTCTTGTAGCAGCAGCGGGCTATAGATCGATACTGCCGGCCGCATTAATTTTGCGTCGGCCAACCTGATCCTATGCAATGCACGCTACTGTTTAGCGGCCCCCCCACGGAAAACAAGCCTCGCCTGGGATACGTCCGAAAGGGCAGCTTACTGCAAGATCCGCGCGGCGGGCGGCATGGAATGGTCATGCGCGATGCCGGCATCGGCATCGCCCACACCGAGTGCGCGGTCGAGACCGGTCGCCACCACCGAAACCCGGAAGCGGCCTTCCATGCTCTTGTCGAAGATGGCGCCGACGATGATATCGGCGTCCTCATAGACCTCCTCGCGGATGCGGGTGGCGGCCTCGTCGACCTCGAACAGGGTCATGTCCCTGCCGCCCGATATCGAGACCAGGACGCCCTTGGCGCCCTTCATCGACACCTCGTCGAGCAGCGGATTGGCGATCGCGGCTTCCGCCGCCTTCATCGCGCGGCTGTCGCCGGACGCCTCGCCGGTTCCCATCATGGCGCGGCCCATGCCGCGCATCACCGATTTGACGTCGGCGAAGTCAAGATTGATCAGGCCTTCCTTGACGATGAGATCGGTGATGCAGCTGACGCCGGAATAGAGCACCCGGTCGGCAATGACGAAGGCGTCGGCGAAGGTGGTCTTGGCATCGGCGATCCGGAACAGGTTCTGGTTGGGGATCACGATCACCGTGTCGGCGGCCTCGCGCAGCCGCTCGATGCCTTCTTCGGCCATCTGCATGCGGCGCCTGCCCTCGAAGGTGAAAGGCTTGGTGACGACGCCCACGGTCAGGATGCCGGCCTTGCGCGCCGCTTGCGCGATGATCGGCGCAGCACCGGTTCCGGTGCCGCCGCCCATACCGGCGGTGACGAAACACATATGCGTGCCGGCCAGATGATCCATGATCTCGTCGAGCGACTCCTCGGCCGCGGCACGGCCGATCTCGGGAAGCGATCCGGCGCCCAGCCCCTCGGTGACGTGAGCGCCAAGCTGGATCAGCCGCGTCGCCTTCGACATGGTCAACGCCTGCGCATCGGTGTTGGCGGCAATGAACTCGGTTCCCTGAAGCTGCTCCGCGATCATGTTGTTGATGGCGTTGCCGCCGCCGCCGCCGACGCCGATGACGGTGATCTTCGGTCTCATCTCGGAGATCTCGGGCTTTGTGAACTCTGCCATGCCGCTTTCTCCTTCATGAATTGCGCGCGCTTCACGGCCCACCCGCACATGTCCTTTGGGGGCAATGCAACCGGGCGGCACGACGCGAATCAGTCCGCCCAAGTGGGTACCCCAAAAAGCCAGAGAGCGGCCAGAGGTGCAAGACCGCGCAAGCTCAAGATTTATGATGAAGGGGCCGACCTCGCGCGACCGACCTGTCCGGCCCCGGCGATCGGGCGCGGTCCGGTGGCTTTTCAGGACGCCTTGCGCTCGGAAACGTGGCTGGGTCGCCCCCTCCATGATCGACATGAGCGCGAACAATTCCGCCTGCGATGAAAGCCGCATTGTTGTAAAAGCTGCTTGCGAAAAGCAGGGATGCGAGCGATTTGTCCAGTATGCCCTCCGAGGAAGTACACAGGCCGGGATCGCGGAAATGAAACGTCCCGTCGATCATGGCGCCATGGCCGTTTCAGGCTACACGGTACCCTGGCACACGGGGGCCGGGACGCCTATCGCTCTCCATGTCTCCTCGTCACGGCAGGTGCGCGATGTGCGGATTGTGCGGCTCGACACAGCCGAGTTCATGGACTGGCATGTCGAACCGACCGGCAATGCCCCCTCGCATCGCGACTTCGATCATGGGTCCTTCCTGAAGATCGCGGCGTCGGAACTGGCCAAGGCCACCGAAATCACCGGTGTCGCCTTCGAGGTGTATTTGACCCGCAATGACGGCGCCCGCGTGCTCTTCGAAAGCGGACACTTGTGCCTCGGCTTGCAGGACGGACGGCTGACGTGGGGCCATGACGGCAAGCTGCTCGAAACGATCTTGCCGGCAAACACCTGGCTGACGGTCGAGATTTCGACCGATAGGAGCGGGACGGCGTTGAAGATCAGCTCGGACGATCTCCTGGCGCCGTTTCGCCTGCATCATCAAGTGGACCTGCCCTGGTCTCGGTCCGGCGATATGCTCTTCGGCGCCAGCGCGGCAAAGGATGTCAGGTCGCTCAACGCCAAATTCTCGTCGATTGCGCTGCAAAGCGAAGCCGGTCGCATCGGTTGGACCTTCCCTACCCTGCTGCCGAGTGGCCCGATCACCTCGACAGGCGGCGATAGCGCCCTGTTGCTGGAAACGGTCAACCAGCCGGCCTTCTGCATGACCTCGCGCCGCTTTGACGGGTTGAGCTTCGATCCAAGGCTGGTGCCGTCGCATTACGACGCGGTGCATTGCCATGACGACGACATGGGCGCCCTGCAGTGGCCCGCCTCATACCATTTGCAGATCCCGGCGGAAGCGTCTGCCGGCGTTTATGCTTTCGAGGTCGGGCACGAGGGTGGATCGGAGCGCATCGTCTTCTTCATCACCTCGACAACACGCCGGGCGCCGCTGCTGTTCCTGGTGCCGACCGCCACCTATCTCGCCTATGCCGATGAATTCCTGCCGGCACATCTCTACGAATGGATGTGCGAAGACCGTGGCCATCGCTTCGCCATCGATAACAATCTGAAATCGCTCTACGACTATCACAGCGACCTCAGCGGCGTGTCGATCTCGTCCTACAAAAAGCCGAAGGCGACGCTGCGCGACGACTACAATTATCCGCTGTGTGGCTGCCCGCACAATCTGCCCGTCGACCTGCATTTTCTGCGCTTCTCCCACAGTAACGGCATCGCCTTCGATCTCATCACCGACCGCGACCTGCATGAGCGGGGCGTTGCGGGCCTTGAGGAATACCGGGCGGTCATCACCGGCAGCCATCCCGAATACATGTCGGTCGATATGGAACATGCGCTGCGCCAGTTCGCGGCGGCTGGCGGCAGCATCGCCTATCTCGGCGGCAATGGCTTTGCCGGCAAGGTCGCGTTCCAGGACGATCTGATGGAACTACGCCGCTCGCCACTCGAGGCCGCCCGGACCTGGGACGGGCCGCTCGCCGAACAATCGCTGTCGATCACCAACCAGCCGGGTGGCTATCTCCGCGCCAGCGGGCGCGGCGAATTCTCGCTGACCGGCGTCGCCATTTCCCTGATGGGTTTCGACGCCGCGCGGCCCTTTACGCGCACACCGGAAAGCCATGGCGCTTCCGCGGCATGGTTGTTCGACGGCGTCGCCAGCGAGACCTTCGGCGACGAGGGCATCGTGCTGGGCGGTGCGGCCGGCTATGAGGTCGACGCCACCGACCCGCATCTCGGCACCTCTCCCGATACAATAGTCATTGCCCGCGCGACCGGCTTCCCCGACAGCTTCGTCCACGACGCGACGCGCTGGTACGAGGGTGGCGAGGATGAGCGCGCATCGCGGCGCTGCGCGGAGATGACGCTGCGCCATCTGCCTTCGGGCGGTCTGATTTTCTGCGCAAGTTCGGTCGCCTGGTGCGGCGCCTTGCCTGCCGGCGACGCCATGAACGACGTCGGCAGGATCACGAAGAATTTGCTGATGCATCTGGCGGCAAAGGGTCGGGCGAACCCTGATCGATGAAGCGTTCTCGCGCCGGCGAGCGGCATCATGGAAGTCGCGTCATTGCCGGCCGAGAACCGCGACCTCATCCGCCCGCGGCATCGCGGGTTGGCTTGCCGTTCGACGATCGAAGCGTCTATCATGCCTCATCCGCGGCTGTTGTCGTCAGGCCAGATTTCAGAACGAGCGAAGTAGCGCCCCCGCCAATGGCCGAGAGAACACAATTCGGGTTGAGCGCCGTCGACACCGTCCCCTTGCATGAGAAGGTCTATCTGGAGCTCGTGCGGGCCCTGATGTCCGGCCAGTTCGCCCCCGGCCAGAGGCTGACCTCGCGCAAGCTCGCCAAGGAGCTCGGCACCAGCGACATGCCGGTGCGCAGCGCCTTCATGCGGCTGCAGGCGCTGCGGGCGTTGAGCCCGATGCCGAACGGCAGCGTCGAGGTGCCGCTCATTTCTGCCGAACGGTTCTCGCAATTGACCGCCGCGCGCACCATCCTCGAAGGCTCGGCGACCGAACTTGCGACCAAACGCATCAACGGCAACAATCTGCGCGCGATCCGACGCCTTTGCAGCGAACTGACGCTCGCGGCGCGCGAAGGCGACATCGACGACTATCTCAGGAAAAACCACGACTTCAAATTCTCGATCTATCGCCATTGCGGCAACGAGCAGATGATCTTCCTGATCGAGACCGTCTGGATGCAGGTTGGCCCCTTCCTGAGGAACCTCGCCATGGGCTTCGAGGACGACCTCTCCTCCATCCTCGACATCGACTATCACGAGGAGGTCGTCGCTGCGATCGAGGCCCAGGACGCGACGCGCGCCCGTGCGGCCATCGTTCGCGACATCGACGAAGGCGCCGCGCACATCCTGCGACAGGCCAGGTTTCCGGAATCCAGGAGCTAGGATTGAGACTTCTGATAGGCGGCTATGGTTCTTTCCACCTTGGAGATTGGCTGAAGCCTCTCGTCATCCTATGGCGGAGCAAGGAGCTCCGCCCGTGGATGACGAAATCATTGATGTTTCAGCTAATCGCAAGGCATGCGGTCCATCAACGCAAGGGGATCAAGACTTCCTGCCGAAGGACCAGCATCCACCCAAGAGCTGCGGGCCTAGAATGCCCCTTGGCTTTCGCCCTTCTTGCCTCTATGTTGCGATCGCAGATCGCGCAATTGGTTTTCAAATGCCTCCCGACATCCCAGCTAATGAGTTGAAAAAATAAGGAAAACTATCCGGCAGCTGCCGGATATGCTTCCCGAAAACTCACAAGCGTTTTTACCAGGGATAGTGCAGCCAGCCGGGCTTGGGCACCTTCGAAAACCAGAGGTTTGAAATTGAGCGATGCAATTGCGGACGTGCTGAGCTGGCTTGAAAGCAGAAACGACATACAGAGCCTGAGGGCGGCGGTGTGCGACCTCAACGGCGTCATGCGCGGAAAACGCATCCCCGTCGAGCAGGCGCGCAAGGCGCTGGAGGGCAAGCTGCGCATGCCCTATTCGCTGATCGGATTGGACATCTGGGGCGAGGACATCGAGGGCAACACGCTGGTTTTCTCGACTGGCGACGCGGATGGACTTTGCCAATGGACGGGACGCGGCATTCTGCCGGTGGAATGGACGGCGCATCCGACGGCGCTCGTCCCGCTCTGGCTCGCCGACGAAAACGGTGCGCCCTATCTCGGCGATCCCCGGAGGGCGCTGGCCCGCATCCTCGACCGCTACAAGGCGCTCGGCCTGACCCCGGTCGCGGCAACGGAACTTGAGTTCTACCTGGTCGATCCGCAATCGCAGCGGCCGGTCGGGCCTGTCTCGCCGGTCACCGGTCGCCGCCTCGATTCCGACGCGGCGCTGTCGATCGACGAGATCGACGACTTCGAGGCCTTCATCCACGACGTCTATGAGGCCTGCCGGGCGCAAGGCATTCCCGTCGATACGGCGATTGCCGAAAACGGCGTCGGCCAGTTCGAGATCAATCTGAACCATGTCGCGGACGCGTTGCGGGCGGCCGACGACGCCGTGCTGTTCAAGCGCACGGTGAAGGGCATTGCCCGCAAGCACGGCTTTGCCGCCTGCTTCATGGCAAAACCCTATGGCGACCGGGCCGGCAACGGCTTTCATGTCCATTTCAGCGTGGTCGATGCCGAAGGGCGCAATGTGTTCGATGACGGCACCGATCAGGGTTCGGAAACCATGCGCCACGCGGTCGGCGGGCTGCTCGCGGCAATGGCCGAGAGCACGCTGGTGTTCGCACCGCACTTCAATTCCTACCGCAGGCTTCGCCCGCGCTCCTATGCGCCGACCGCTGTCGCCTGGGGTTACGAGAACCGCATGGTCGCGATCCGCATTCCCGGCGGCCCGACCGCCGCGCGCCGCATCGAGCATCGCGTGTCGGGAGCGGACGCCAATCCCTATCTCGTGCTGGCCGCCATACTGGGCGCGGCGCTGATCGGCATTGAAAGGCAGGTGTCGCCCGGCGAGCCGACAGGCAGCGACGGACAAGGCGTTGTCCCAGCCAAGCTGCCGCCGGACTGGGCGTCGGCGATCGCGACGTTCGAAAGCGGAACGCATGTGGCGGAGATCTTCCCGACGATCCTGCGCGACTCCTTCATCGCCTGCAAACGCCAGGAGCTGAATACGTTCGCCCTCAATGTCAGCGACTTCGAGATCGAGACCTATCTCGAAAGCGTCTAGGCCCTACTACGACCGCTCGGCCTTCAGCACCGAGACCGCCGCCTCGCTGTTGTGGACATAGTCGTTGGCGTCGGGCTGCCTTTGCACCAGAAGGATGAACAACAGGTCGGTCAGCGCCAGCTGCGCGTCGCGCGCGGTGATGGAGGAGGAGCGCGCACGCTCCTCGTCGGCGATGGTGTAGAGGCAGATGTCCGCGACGCGGCTCAGCGGATTGTCGTGGAGGCCGGTGACGGCGATCACCATCGTGCCGCGCTTGCGGGCCAGCTCGGCGATGCGCAAGGTTTCGATGCTGGCGCCGGAATAGGAGAGCGCGAACAGCACGTCGCCGGGTCCGAGCGTCGCGGCATTGGCCATCTGGATGTGGCTGTCGCTGTCATGCAGCACATTGCGGCCGAGCTTCATCAGCTTGTAGGAGAAATCGCGCGCCACCAGCGAGGAGGCGCCGACGCCGGCCAGATGGACGCGGCGCGCGCCATCCAGCAATTCCAGCGTCCTGGTGATGATGCGCTCTGTATTGGCGGCGACGGTCTGCTGCATCGACAGAAGCTTGCTGCCGATCAGCTTCTTCAGGATCACCTGGTAGCCGTCGCCGACCTCGATCGACCCGTGGATGACGCCGGCCGGCACCTGCCACTCCTGCGCCTTGGCCTCGCTGACCGCGAGCTTGAGTTCCTGGTAGCTGGCATAGCCGAGCTTCTGGCTGAACTTGACGACGCTCGACTGGCTGCGCCCGATCTCGGCCGCAAGCGCCGCCGTCGAGAGCCGCAGCATCTGGTCGGGATTGTCGACGATGTAGCGGCCGATCTCGCGATCGCCGGTCGCCATGCCGTCGAGCTTCGCATTGATCCTGTTCAGAATGGACAAGGGATTGCCTCGCGCTTTTCGGTCCCGCACGCCGACAGCCCGTTGTCATCGCTCCTGGCTGGCAGCCTATGGAACCAAGGAATAAATTATTCCAATTTCGATTGACAGCCGAGAATGCAGAATTAATTCTCGAACGGGATCGGGTCGAAATCCGGATTCTGAACAGACCCGAACGCCCCGGCTTTCGTCGCACAAGGTTTCAGCCATGGACAGATTGCGGATCGTCGGCGGGCACAGGCTGCAAGGCGCGGTCACCATATCCGGCGCCAAGAACGCCGCTCTGCCGCAGATCGCGGCCGCCCTGCTCAGCCCATACCCGCTCGAACTGACCAACCTGCCCGATGTGACCGACGTCGAGAACATGCTCGGCGTCGTGCGGCTTCACGGCGCCGAAGTCACACGGTCCGCGCATGCCGCGACGATCGACACTAGTGCCGCCGTTTCGAAGGAGACATCCTACGACACGGTCCGAAAGATGCGGGCAACGGTGCTGGTGCTGGCACCGCTGCTTGCACGCTTCGGCCACGCGCGGGTTTCGCTGCCGGGCGGCTGCGCCATCGGCGCGCGGCCGGTCGATATGCATGTTTCGGCGCTAGCAGCCTTGGGCGCCAGGATTGCCATCGAAAACGGTTCGATCGTCGCCTCGGCGCCGAACGGGCTGACCGGCACGCGCATCGTGCTCAGTTCGCCGTCGGTCGGGGCAACGGAAACCGCCATGATGGCGGCAACCGCGGCCAAGGGCGAAACCGAGATCCTCAACGCGGCGCGCGAGCCCGAGGTGGCCGATCTCGCCGCTTGCCTCACCGCCATGGGCGCGCGCGTCGAGGGCGCCGGCACGCACCGCATCCTGATCGCCGGCGACACTTCCTGGCAAGCGGCCAGGCACGACATCATCCCGGACCGGATCGAGGCCGGCACCTATGCCATTGCCGCGGCGATCACCGGCGGCCAGCTCGAGCTCACCCATGCCCGGCTCGAGCACATGGCTTCGGTGGTGCAATTGCTCGAGGCCACCGGCGTCAGCGTCTGGCCCGGCGACCGTGGGCTGATCGTCTCGCGCGACCGGCCGCTTAAGGCGGTCGACCTCACGACGGAACCCTATCCGGGATTTCCAACCGACCTGCAGGCGCAGTTCATGGCGCTGATGTGCTGTGCGCAGGGCGCATCGCTGCTGCGCGAGACCATCTTCGAAAACCGCTTCATGCATGTGCCCGAGCTGATGCGGCTCGGCGCCAACATCAAGTTGCAGGGAACCATGGCGCTGGTGCGCGGCGGCGAGACACTGCACGGCGCGCAGGTGATGGCCACCGATCTGCGCGCTTCGGTGTCGCTGGTGCTGGCGGCGCTGGTCTCCCAGGGCGACACCATCATCAACCGCGTCTATCACCTCGACCGTGGCTACGAGCAACTGGACCGCAAGCTGCGCCTTTGCGGCGCCGACATCGAGCGGCTGAGCGCATGAGCGGCGGCCGATCGGACTATTTTCTCGGCGTCGACGGTGGCGGCACCGGATGCCGGGCCCGCATCGAAGACGCGGATGGAACCGTGCTGGGACAGGGCCTGTCCGGCCCGGCGACGACGCGGCTTGGCATCGATGCTGCCTGGGCCTCCGTTGCCAGGGCATTTGACGCGGCGGTCGAGGAGGCCGGTTTCGGCCCGGACGACACCGCTCGTGTCAGCGCCGGCATCGGCCTTGCCGGTATCGGCCGCAAGGGCGCGCTGGAGGCATTGCGAGCGATCGCGCATCCCTTTGCCAGCATCGATTTCGTCAGCGACGGGGTCGGTGCCTGTCTCGGCGCGCATTCCGGCCAGGACGGCGCCATCGTCATTGCCGGCACGGGCTCGATCGGCCTGGGCTTTGTCGAGGGCCACGACCTGCGCGTCGGCGGTTACGGCTTTCCGATTTCCGACGAGGGCAGCGGCGCCGAACTTGGCCTGAAGGCCGTGCAGCTGGCGCTGCGCGCCCATGACGGCCGGCACGAGCGGACGCCGCTGCTGGCCGAGGTGATGCAGCGCTTCGAAGACGATCCCATGGAAGCGGTCGCCTGGATGGACCGCGCCAGCGCCACGGACTACGCCGTGCTGGCGCCGATGGTGATGCGCCATGCCGACCAGGGCGACCCGGCCGGGCGGCGCATCGTGCAGGGTGCCGCCGAGCAGATCGATACGCTGGTGCGGGTGCTGTTCGAAAAAGGCGCGCCGCGCGTGACCTTGCTGGGCGGCCTCGCCAGTCCGCTCGAGCCCTGGCTTTCTCCCGATGTGCGGCGCCGGCTGAAACCCGCCGACGGGGACGCCGTATCCGGCGCGATCATACTTGCCAAAAGGGCGCTTAGCGCCTGACCCTGCGGGAATAATCTATTCCAGATATGTGTTGACGGTACGAATATTCAATTCTAAAAAGTTAACAAAGGCGAGCACGGCGGCCAGCACGGACCTTATAGGCGGTACGCGGCGTTTCAGGCGAAGAGCGCTGCCTCGCCGCTGGCTCCGCCGTATGGTTTGAAAGCACTGGAATGACCGAGCAAGGGTTGATGTCTGAGCTGGACCGGCTGGTTTCCGAAGGCCGAAACCCTCGAACTGTCGATATCGACCTGCTGCCGACCATCGACGTGCTGCACAAGATCAATGACGAGGACAGGGTTGTGCCGGCGGCTGTCGAAAAGGTGCTGCCGGAAATCGCCGCCGCGGTCGACCGGATCGTGCTCGCCTTCCAGAAAGGCGCACGGCTGATCTACCTGGGCGCCGGCACCAGCGGCCGGCTTGGGGTTCTCGACGCATCGGAATGCCCACCCACCTTCGGCGTGCCCGAAGGTATGGTGGTTGGCCTGATCGCCGGCGGTGCCGATGCCTTGGTGCGATCGCTGGAAGGCGCGGAGGACGATCCGAAAATGGGCGCCATGGCCTTGCAGGAGATCGGCCTTACACAGGACGACGTTGTGGTCGGCATCGCGGTCAGCGGGCGCACGCCCTATGTCGTTGGCGGGCTGACCTATGCCAGGCAGGTGGGCTCAACCACGATTGCCCTGTCCTGCAATCCGGCATCGACCATTGCCGGCATCGCCGACATCGCGATCTCGCCTGTCGTCGGCCCGGAGGTGCTCACCGGCTCGACCCGGCTGAAGTCGGGAACCGCGCAGAAGCTGGTGCTCAACATGCTGACCACGGCCTCGATGATCCGAATCGGCAAGAGCTATGAGAATCTGATGGTCGACCTCAACCCGTCCAACAGGAAGCTGGTGGCGCGGGCCATCAGGATCGTCATGCAGACGACCGGCTGCCCGGCGCAGCAGGCCAGACAGGCGCTCACCCAGACCGGTAACGACGTCAAGCTGGCGATCCTGGTGACGATCACCGGCATGGGCGTCGAGGAGGCGCGGACAGCGCTCGGCAAGGCTGGAGGATTCCTGCGCAAGGCAATCAGCGACGGGAAGGCATGAGCCGTATGGGACAGACGCCGTCAGGCCGCATAGACTGGGCCGATACTCCGAAGCATGTGTGTCTGGAAGCGGTCGGCAGAAACTGAAAGGCATCAAGTCAAATCATAATGGGAGACGAAAATGACAAGGCATTTCACGAGAACCCTGCTGTCGGGAATCACAGTTGCAGCCATGCTCGGCGTGGCAGCGGCATCGGCCCAGGCGGCAACGCTGCACATGGCCTGGTCGCAGGACGCCACCGGGCTTGACCCGCACAAGCAGACGGCTTTTTCGTCGCTGCGGCTGCTGGAACTGATCTATGAGCCGCTGGTGCGAGTCGATGCCAGCCTGCAGATCATCCCCGCCGTCGCCACGTCCTGGCAGTTTTCGCAAGACGGCAAGGAACTGACGTTCAAGCTCGATCCCAAGGCGAAATTCCAGGATGGCGCGGCCGTCACCTCGGCCGACGTCAAGGCCTCGTTCGAGCGCATCCTCGACGAGAAGACCGGTGCGGCTGCCCGCGCCAACTTCCTGTCGATCGCCAGCATCGACACGCCTGATGCGGCAACCGTGGTGTTCCATCTGTCGCAACCCGACGTGCCGATCCTGACGGCGATGAGCGACGTCAACGCGGCGATCGTTCCGGCCAGCGAGATCAAGGCCGGGTCGATCGGCACCAAGGCGGTCGGCTCCGGTCCGTTCAAGCTCGACAAGTGGGACCCCAACGCCAGGGAAGTCTTGAGCGCCAACCGGGACTGGGCGGGCGGTGTTACCGGCGTCGACGGGATCGAGATCAGCGTGTTGCCCGATGAAGCGGCGATCCTGGCCGCCATGCGCACCAAGCAGATCGATTTCGCGCTGCTCAATGATCCGCTGGTCGCCACGCTGGTGCCGAAGGAGGCCAGCCTGCAGCTCAACCGCGCGCCGGTGCTCGCCTACAACGTGCTGCAGCTCAATCCGTCGCGCAAGCCGATGACCGAGCTCAAGGTGCGCCAGGCGATCTCCTGCGCCATCGATCGGCAGGAGGTGCTGGACACCGCCGCGCTCGGCGAAGGCAAGGTCACCGGCCCGCTGACCATTCCCGCACTCGCGACCGATCCCAGCCAGCTGTTCTGCTACAAGCGCGACGTCGAAAAAGCCAAGAAGCTGATGGAAGAGGCCGGCTTTGCCGACGGCTTTTCGGCGACGGTGATCGGCGCCACCGGCGAGCCGCCGACGGCGGCGGCGGAGGCCCAGGTCATCCAGTCGCAGCTCGCCGAAATCGGCGTCAAGCTCGACATCAAGATGATGGAGCTCAACGTCTATGTCGACGCCTGGCTGAAGGGCGATTTCGACATGGCCATCGCGCTCAATGGCGGCCGCGCCGACCCCTACACCATGTACAACCGCTACTGGACCAAGACAGGCAATCTGCAGAAGGTGGCGAACTACATCGACGACACGCTAGACAGCCAGATGCAGCAGGGCCGCGCCGAGACCGATCCGGCCAAACGCAAGGCGATCTTCGCTGCGTTCGAGAAGCACCTCGCCGAGATGTCGCCGTGGATCTGGCTCTACACGTCCTACAGCTACACGGCCCAGCAGAAAACCGTCTCCGGCTTCGTGCCGACGCCAACGGGCACGCTGTTCAGCCTGAGCAAGGTTACCATCCAGCAGTAGCCGCCTCCAGATCAGTAGAAAGAGCGTGATGTCGTCGGAAAACCGCTTCACACTTTTTCGGCATCATGCTCTAGACGAGAGGTATCCTTCGCGTGAACTATCTGATGCGGCGACTGGCGACGTTTCCTCTCGTCCTGCTTGGCGTGTCCATCCTGGTCTTCGTGGCGATCCGGATGGTGCCGGGCGATTCGATCACGGCGATGCTGGGGACGGAAGCCGGCCTGCTGACGCCGGCGCAACGGGATTCGCTCGCCGCCTATTTCGGCATCGACCAGCCCTGGTTCGTCCAGTACTGGCGATGGATAGGCGGCATCCTGCACGGTAATCTCGGCATCTCCGTCACCTATGGCAGGCCGGTGTTCGACGTCATCCTCGAGCGCTTCCCGCTGACGCTGGAGCTAGCCGTGCTGTCGATGATCATCGCGCTGGCGGTCGGCCTGCCGGCGGGCATCTACGCCGCCACACACAATGAAAAGCCGTCCGATCTCGGGGTGCGCATCGTCGCCATGGTCGGCCAGTCGACGCCGAGCTTCGTGCTGGGCCTGCTGATCATCTACACGCTGTCGGCCGGCTTCGGCGTGCTGCCGGCGATGGGCGAATTCGCGCCGCTCTGGCAGGATCCGCTGCGCAATCTCAGCCAGCTGATCCTGCCCGCCATCACGCTCGGCTTCGCCTTTGCGGCGTCGGTCACCCGCATAGCGCGTTCGGCCATGCTCGACGTGTTGAGCGACGACTATGTGCGCACCGCCCGCAGCAAGGGCTCGTCGGCACGCAGCGTCATCTGGCGGCATGCGCTCCCCAACGCGTTGATCCCGGTGGTGACGCTGAGCGGAATCGAGTTCGGTTATCTCCTGGGCGGCGCCGTCATCGTCGAGCAGATCTATGCGTTGCCAGGACTCGGCCGCATGGTGCTCGACGCGATCCTGCAGCGCGACTACGCGCTGGTGCAGGGATCCGTGCTGTTCATCGCCTTCAACTTCATGATCGTCAACCTCCTGGTCGATCTCGCCTATGTCGCGCTCGATCCGCGCATCCGGCTGGGAGAGCAATGATGCGCATCGCGCGCGCCATTTTCGGGCACGGCAGTGGCCGCATCGGCGGTGTCATCGTCGGCGTCTATCTCGTACTCGCTGTCCTCGGCCTGCTCGGGCTGACGCCGCACAACCCGATCACGCAGTTCCGCGTCGACCGGCTGCATGCACCCAACAGCGCCTACTGGATGGGGACCGACCTGTTCGGCCGCGACGTGGCAAGCCGGCTGATGGCGGGCATTGGCCAGTCCTTCACGGTCGCCTTCTTCTCGGTCGCCTTCGCCGCACTCGCCGGCACGGTGCTCGGACTGGCCGCCGCCTGGCTCGGCCGCCGCTGGGACGGCGTGGTGATGCGGATCATGGATGTGCTGCTGGCCTTTCCGGCTATCCTGCTGGCGCTGCTCATCGTCACCGTTGCCGGGCCGGGCACCTGGACCAGTGTCGTTGCCATCGGCATCGTCTACACGCCGATCTTCACGCGCGTGGTGCGCGGCCCTGCTCTGTCGCTCAAGACGCGCGAATTCGTCGATGCCGCGCGCACCTTCGGCAGCAGTTCGAGCTACATCGTGACGCGGCACCTGCTGCTCAATCTGGTGGCGCCATTGACCGTCCAGGTGACGCTGGCGCTGGCCTGGGCGCTGCTGACGGAAGCCGGCCTCAGCTTCCTCGGGCTCGGCACGCAGCCCCCGGCCGCGTCGCTCGGCCTGATGCTGAGCGACAGCCGCAACCTGATGGAGACCGCACCCTGGCTGATGATCTTCCCCGGCCTGACCATCATGATCAGCATCCTCGGCTTCAACCTGCTTGGCGACGCGCTGCGCGACATCCTCGACCCGAAGATGCGGAGGGCACCGGCATGAGCCCCTTGCTGTCGGTATCGGACCTGCGCGTCGGCTTCGGCCGCAACCCGCAAGCCAACGAAGTGGTGCGCGGCGTCAGCTTCGATCTCGGCGATGGTGAGACGCTGGCTATTGTCGGGGAAAGCGGCTCGGGTAAATCCGTCACCGCGCTGTCGATCAACCGGCTGATCGATTTCGGCGGCGGCCGCATCACCGGCGGCGCCATGAAGCTGAAGCGCGCCGACGGCAGCCTCTTCGACCTGATGGACGCCACCGAGCCGCAACTGACCCGCATTCGGGGCGCCGAGATCGGCATGATCTTCCAGGAGCCGATGACCTCGCTCAATCCAGTGCTGACCATTGGCACGCAGATCGAGGAATCGTTCCGGCTGCATCGCGGCCTGACCGGCCGGCAAGCCACGGCCGCCGCCAGGGATGCGCTCGACCGCGTGCGCATTCCCGATGCGGCACGGCGGCTGAAATACACGCCCAACCAGCTGTCGGGCGGCATGCTGCAGCGGGTGATGATCGCCATTGCGCTGGCCTGCAATCCGCGCCTGCTGATCGCCGACGAGCCGACGACCGCGCTCGATGTCACCGTGCAGGCGCAGATCATGGCGCTGCTGGCCGAGCTGAAGCGCGAGACCGGCATGTCGATGATGTTCATCACCCATGACATCGGCCTGGTTGCCGGCATTGCCGACAAGGTGATGGTGATGCAGAACGGACAGGCCGTCGAACAGGGCGAGCTGAACCAGATCCTCGACAGGCCGCAGCATCCCTACACGCAGCATCTGCTGCAGGACGTGCCGCATTTCACCAACGGCAGGGCGACACGTGCCGACGGACAGCGCGACAAGGACGTACACTTAGAACCGGCTTTGAGGGTCGACGGTCTCGTCGTGCGGTTTCCGCTCAAGAGCAATTTCTTCAGCCGCGCCACCGGCGCAGTGCATGCCGTCGACGGCGTCGACTTCGACCTGATGCCAGGCGAAACGCTGGCGATTGTCGGCGAGAGCGGCTCGGGCAAGTCAACTACCGCAAAGGCGGTCCTTGGGCTGGTACGTTCCACGCGTGGCAGCTTCTCAGTTCACGCCCAAATGCCCTCGGCGGAGCACAGCGCCAAGCCCGTGCAGATGGTGTTCCAGAATCCCTACGCTTCGCTCAACCCGAGGCTGACCATCGAGAGCATTCTGGCCGAGCCGGTGATCGCCACCAGCGGCCGCGTGAATGCCGAAGCCCGAACTAGGATGGCGAACCTGCTGGGACGCGTCGGCCTGCCAAAGAACAGCCTGGAGCGTTATCCGCATGAATTCTCCGGCGGCCAGCGGCAAAGGCTGTGCATAGCGCGGGCGCTGATGCTCAACCCGTCCGTGGTCGTGCTGGATGAAGCGGTGTCGGCGTTGGACGTCTCGGTGCAGGCCAAGGTGCTGGAGTTGCTGGTCGACCTACAGCGCGAGTTCGGGCTGGCCTATCTGTTCATTTCGCACGACATGGCGGTCGTCGAACGGATCGCGCATCGCATCGCCGTCATCTATGCCGGCCAGATCGTCGAGATCGGCGACGCGGCCTCGGTGCTGTCGAAGCCGCGGCATTCCTATACGAAAAAGCTGATCGCCGCCGTTCCGACCATCGAGCGGCGGCGCGAGCATTTCGAGATCAACACGCGGCAGGTTCCCTCGCTGGTGCGGCCGCAAGGGTTCGAGCCGGCGCCGGCGCGATGGGAGGAATTTGGCGGGGATCATCGAGCGAGGGTGGAAGGGTGAAGCCTGTGCTGCAGACACATCCAAACTCGGCAGGACAGCGCCCCCCTCTGCCCTGCCGGGCATCTCCCCCTCAAGAGGGGAGATTGGATGCCGCCACCGCTTTCGCCAATCTCCTGCGTTGGAAGGGGAGCGGAAGGCCAAAGCTGCCAATCTCCCCCCTTGAGGGGGAGATGCCCGGCAGGGCAGAGGGGGGCGCCGTAGAGCGCCAACTTTCGAGTGGAGGCCGGCCTTGACCGCCCTCGCCCAACTCTT